>JANNBI010000400.1:0-5838 GCA_031385345.1 Paracoccaceae bacterium
GCCACGCCGGTCATGATGGCGGTCAGGGCACCGCACAGGGCGCGGCCTTCGCGGCTGTCATAACCAAGGCCCATGTTCATCAGCAACCCGCCGATATTGGCATAGCCAAGGCCCAAGGTGCGGAAGTCATAGCTGAGTTGGGCGATTTCCTTGGACGGGAACTGCGCCATCATCACCGAGATTTCCAGCGTGATCGTCCACAGACGCGCGGCGTGCATATAGGCGTCGGCGTCAAAGCGACCGGCCTTGAAGAAGGTCAGCAGGTTCATCGAGGCCAGATTGCAGGCGGTGTCGTCCAGAAACATGTATTCCGAACAGGGGTTAGACCCGCGGATCGCGCCGTCTTCGGGGCAGGTGTGCCACGCGTTGACGGTGTCGTGAAACTGGATGCCGGGATCGGCACAGGCCCAAGCGGCATGGCCGATCTGGTCCCACAACTCGCGCGCCGAAACGGTACGGGCGACCTTGCCATCGGTGCGGCGGATCAGCTCCCACGGGGCATCGTCGCGCACCGCTTTCAAAAAGCTGTCCGTCACCCGGACCGAGTTGTTGGAGTTTTGACCAGAGACGGTCATATAGGCTTCGGAATCCCAGTCCACGTCATAGGTGGGAAACTCGATCGAGGTGAAGCCCTGCTTTGCATATTGCAGCACGCGGTTGGTATAGGTGTCGGGGATCATCGCCTTTTTGGCCGCGCGGATCGCCGCCTTCAGCGCCGGGTTTTTCGCCGGGTCAACCGAAGCCTCCGAAGCGCCGTCCCATGTACGGATCGCTGCGAAAATGTCGTTCAGGCGCAATTCATGCGCCTTGGAGCCGGCGACCAGCGCGGCCACCTTTTGCTCTTCGATGACTTTCCAGTTGATGAAAGCCTCGACATCGGGGTGATCCATGTCACAGATCACCATCTTCGCGGCCCGGCGCGTGGTGCCGCCCGATTTGATCGCGCCCGCAGCCCGGTCGCCGATTTTCAGGAAGCCCATCAGGCCACTGGATTTGCCACCGCCCGACAGCTTTTCACCCTCGCCGCGCAGACTGGAAAAGTTGGTGCCGGTGCCCGAGCCGTATTTGAACAGCCGCGCTTCACGCACCCAAAGGTCCATGATGCCGCCGTCACCGACCAGATCATCGCGCACCGACTGGATGAAACAGGCGTGCGGCTGGGGGTGTTCATAGGCGCTTTCGGATTTGGTCAGCACGCCCGTCCTGTGATCGACATAGTAATGCCCCTGCGCCGGACCATCAACGCCGTAGGCCCAATGCAGGCCGGTGTTGAACCATTGCGGAGAGTTCGGGGCCGCCATCTGGCGGGCCAGCATGAAGCGCATTTCGTCGTAATAGGCCTGCGCGTCGGCTTCGGCGGTGAAATAGCCACCCTTCCAGCCCCAATAAGCCCAAGCCCCGGCCAGACGGTCAAACACTTGTTTCGCGCTGGTTTCGCCAACCAGACGATCTTCGACCGGCAGTTTGGCCAGTGCCGCCTCGTCCGGGACCGACCGCCACAGAAACTCGGGCATGCCCTTTTCTTTGACCTTCTTCAGAACCGCCGGAATGCCGGCCTTGCGGAAGTATTTTTGCGCCAGAACGTCCGAGGCGACCTGGCTCCAACCTTTGGGGACTTCAACGGCTTCGTTGCGAAAGACGATCTTGCCGTCGGGGTTGCGAATCTCGGATGTTGTCAGCCCGAAGGCCATGGCACCGTAGGCACCCGTGGCTTCGGTGGTAAACTTGCGCTCGATTTTCATGGCCCCGTCCCGTCATTGAAGGCGGCTGTCTGGTGCAGCCTGCCCGTGTCCCCTACTACGCTTGGCAATCCCCGGTCCGTTTTGCCTGCGTGACGCGGGCTGCACACCATCTGTGGTCGTGTCCGTCTGGGTATCACCGCGAAACGCCACAACATCTTGTGCCCGCCTCGCCGCCTTGATCAACCTGAAGCAAATCATGGGCCATATCAACGAATATTTCGCACTTACCCACTAGATTTTGTGCTTGACCGGGGGCGCGCTTCTATGGGTGGCGTCACGGGGCCGTGATCGATGGGGTCGAAAGCAGGACCGGACTGTTCACAAGCCACATCAACTTGCCCTAAAATCTGAAGGTTTGCGCAGACTTGTCACGATTTCTTCATCGTTGGGGACTCAGGGTTTGCGCCTGTCCACAGAATCAGCGGGGCCGATTGCACGGATGCTTTGCCGCACCTCACGCCGTCCGACCCTGTGTCCATTTCAGCGCGGTCAGTGGCAGCCTTCACCCGCGCTTCGGGCAATACCACTGGCACAGATCGCCAACTTCGCCTAAAGCGGCCCGACAACCGCCAGCCTGATGGGGCCGCCATGACGAACATCATCGCCCGATGCGAGGCCAAGGGCCTGCGGATGACCGATCAGCGCCGGGTTCTGGCGCGGGTGATTGGCGATGCGGAAGATCACCCCGATGTCGAAGAAATCTACGCCCGCGCATCCGTGCTGGACCCGCGTATTTCCTTGGCGACGGTTTACCGGACGGTCAAGCTGTTCGAAGAGGCGGGGATCTTGGACAAGCTGGAATTTGGCGACGGGCGCGCGCGATACGAAGATGCCGAGCGTGACCACCATGACCATCTGATCGACGTCTCAACCGGAACGGTGATCGAATTCATCGACCCCGAGATCGAGGCGCTGCAAGAAAAGATCGCGGCCCGGCTGGGGTTCCGGCTGATCGGCCACCGGTTGGAACTGCTTGGCGTGCCGGTGCGCAAGTGACCGGATCACCGGGATCGGCTCCCGTCTTGGCCCCTGTACTGGCCGCCGAAAACCTGCGCGGGATCGGGTTCATGTCCGGGTCAATGGCGTTTTTCGCGGTCGAGGATATGTTCCTGAAATTCGCCGCCCAAGACTTGCCCACCGGTGAGATCCTGCTTTTGACCGCAATCTTCGGCTGGGCGTTTTTCGCGTTGTTGGCCCGGATGGAGGGGCGGCGCACCTTAACGCGGGCGGCGCTGAACCCTTGGGTTCTGGCCCGCGCCGCGGGTGAAATGATCGGCACCTTCGCCTATATCACCGCTTTGGCCTCGGTTCCGCTTGCCACGGTCTCGGCGGTTTTGCAGGCCATGCCACTGGCCGTAACCATGGGCGCCGCGCTGTTTCTGGGCGAGCAGGTCGGCTGGCGCCGGTGGAGCGCGATTGCCGTCGGCTTTGGCGGGGTGATGCTGGTGATCCGGCCCGGTATGGACGGATTTCAACCTGCCAGTCTGTGGGTGCTGGTCACCGTTGCAGGATTGGCCCTGCGCGATCTGGCGGCGCAGAAGATCCCGCGCGACATCGCGAATTCGCAAGTCTCGGCCTGGGGGATCGCCTCGGTTGCGGTGCTGGGGGCGGGGATGATGCCGTTTCAGACCGCGGTCCTGCCCGATCTTTGGCAATCGGCCATGCTGTTGGGCGCGCTGATCTTTGGCACGGCGGGCTATTGGGCGATCAAGGCGGCAACACGGGTGGGCGAGGTGTCGGTCGTCTCTCCCTTCCGCTATTCGCGGCTGATCTTTGCCATTGCGATCGGGGCGCTGGTGTTTTCCGAGATGCCGGATGCCTTGACGCTGTGCGGGGCGGCGCTGATCATCGCCTCGGGCCTTTACGCTTTTGCCCGCGAACGGGCGCGGCGCCGATTGGTCGCCACCGCATCGCCACCGCTTTAAGTCCGGCGCAAAGCCACGGTCAGACGCCCGGTCAGACCCGCCGCATCGCCTGTCATGGTCAGGGTTTGTTGCGCGATTTGCAGCGCCGTGTTGTCCCCGAAAACCATGTCGCCGGTCAGGCTGATGCCCCCCAGATTGGCCACGCTGGAGGTGTAGCGCGCATCGCCGGCATAAAGCGGGCCGGCAACCGCCTCGGGCAAGGCCAGTTGCGAGGTCAAAAGGGCAGCCTTGCCGCTGACGGCGGCGCTGGCACCGGCAAACACCTCAAAATGCATATGGGGCCAGCGGCCGTCATAGCAGCCGGGCAGGATTGTTGTGAACCGCACCACGCCCACCGCATCCGAAATCTGCAATCCGCGCAGATAGTTCACGCCCGGCACCGAATAGATCGAATAACCGCCCGCCGCATCGCAGTGCCACAGGTACAGCGCCAGATCCGCTATTGGCGTGCAAGCCAGATCGACATCGACCAAGGTGATCTCCAGCGCCAATGGTATGCCGGCAGCGGTGCCGTTCAGCCCGGCAAAACTGCTGCGAATGTCCGACCGCAGCACGCCGCTTTCGGTCAGAACGTTGACGGTCTGGCCGTCGAGCACATTGGTGCCATCGGCGGGATAGGGACCGCCGGTTTCTTCCGGCAGCTTCACGCATTGGGCGCCATCGGCGGCAAGACCCAGCACATCCGCCTCGCCCAAGGCCGCGCGTCCGAACAATGCCCAGCCGCCAAGCGCAAGCGCGCCAGCACCGAGAACCCCCAAAGCGCCTCGTCGGCCCATACCGCCCGACATGTCTTGCAGAAATCCACCGTCCTGATGGGGCATTTCGCCAGCGTCTTTGTGATGATCTTGGGAAGAATGGGGCATTTCTTGTCCTTTGCACTGGTTATGACCCGTTATACGCCGCAAACCCTGCGCTCCGTCGCCAAAATCGGTGCCCCCGGCCGCATGGCCCTTTCTTCTGTCACAAACCCCCGCTAAACGGGCCAAGAGAGCACCCTTTGCACTGGAGCCCCTGCCCATGAGCACGATTGTAGACATTCACGCCCGCGAGATCCTAGACAGCCGTGGCAATCCCACGGTCGAGGTTGATGTGGTTCTGGAAAGCGGTGCGATGGGCCGCGCGGCCGTGCCGTCAGGCGCATCGACCGGCGCACACGAAGCGATGGAGCGCCGCGACAACGACAAATCGCGCTACAAAGGCAAAGGCGTGCTGGAGGCTGTGGCCGCCGTCAATGGCGAGTTGGCCGAAGAACTCGTCGGGTTTGATGCCACCGAACAGGTCGGCATCGACCGCACGATGATCGAAATGGACGGCACGCCTAACAAGTCCCGTCTGGGCGCAAATGCTATTCTAGGCGTGTCGCTGGCCGTGGCCAAGGCCGCTGCCGAGTTCACCGAACAGCCGCTGTACCGCTATGTTGGTGGCACCTCTGCCCGGATCCTGCCGGTGCCGATGATGAACATCATCAACGGCGGCGAACATGCCGACAACCCGATCGACATTCAGGAATTCATGATCATGCCCGTTGGCGCCACCAATATCCGCGAGGCGGTGCGCATGGGGTCCGAGGTGTTCCACACCTTGAAAAAAGAACTGCAAAATGCCGGCCATAACACCGGCATCGGGGACGAGGGCGGCTTTGCCCCCAACCTTAGCTCAGCCCGGGACGCGCTTGATTTCATTCTGAAATCCATCGAAAAGGCCGGGTACAAGCCGGGCGATGACATCTGTCTGGCGCTGGACTGTGCTGCCACCGAGTACTTCAAAGGCGGCAAATATGAGATGAAGGGCGAGGGCAAGTCGCTGAGCATCGAACAGAATGTCGATTTTCTGGCAGGTCTGGCGGCGGATTACCCGATCATCTCGATCGAGGATGGCTGTTCCGAGGATGACTGGGAAGGTTGGAAAATGCTGACCGACCGTCTGGGATCGAAGATCCAGCTGGTGGGCGACGATCTGTTCGTGACCAACCCGCGCCGTCTGGCCGAGGGCATCAAGAAGGGCTGCGCCAATTCGATGCTGGTCAAGGTCAACCAGATCGGCACCCTGACCGAAACCCTGCAAGCCGTCGATATGGCGCACCGGGCGGGCTTTACCAATGTGATGAGCCACCGGTCCGGCGAAACCGAAGATGCAACGATTGCCGATCTGGCCGTGGCCACGAATTGCGG
>JANNBI010000378.1:0-9295 GCA_031385345.1 Paracoccaceae bacterium
CTCCCCACGAGGGGGAGGGAGGCGCTGGCTGGGGAGGTGGGGGAAACGGCGGGGGTCATCGAATTTTGCTTATAAAACGTTTCGCGATCTAAAACCTGCTGCAGCATCGTTTGCTTTTCTGGAGGAAACCTCCGCCGCCGCTTTGTTCGCAGTTTCCACACGTGCTGGCGAAAAAACGATCGGGATCGCAAATCGAACCCGACTGACTTCTTCATTGTTTCGCGAATGCTTTCCATCAATGCCAGCTTCGGCAGAAAAGATGCGTAAGCCTGCTTTCGCCTCTCCCGCACTTCCAGATGCCGCCGTAACCGCCACATCGAACTCTATTACTTCGACCCGTCGGTACCGATGACCTTTTTCCTCATGTTCGTATAGGTCTCGGTCAGTCGTTGAAACAGGAGGGTTGATGACCACTCCATGAGATTCGAATTCCGATTGCAGCTCACTCGTTGCGTTCACGATTCCAGAGATTGTCTCTTTGATGAAGTCCTTTAGGTCCATCCCCTGCCCCCCCCCTCACAAATCCATCAGCAACCGCCGCGGATCCTCCAGCGCCTCTTTGACCCGCACGAGGAAGGTCACCGCGCCTTTGCCGTCCACGACGCGGTGATCATAGCTCAGCGCCAAATACATCATCGGGCGGATGACGATCTGGCCGGCCACCACGACCGGGCGGTCCTGGATCTTGTGCATGCCAAGGATCCCCGATTGCGGCGGGTTTAGGATGGGCGAGGACATCAGCGAGCCGTAGACCCCGCCGTTGGAAATGGTGAAGGATCCGCCCTGCATTTCGGCCATCGACAGCTTGCCATCACGCGCCCGCAGGCCCAACTCGCTGATCTTTTTCTCGATCGCGGCAAAGCCAATCTGGTCGGCGTCGCGCAGGACCGGAACCACCAGACCGGACGGCGTGCCGACCGCCACGCCCATATGGACGTAGTTTTTATAGACCACATCCTGACCGTCGATTTCGGCATTGACCTCGGGGATTTCTTTCAGGGCATGGGTGCAGGCCTTGACGAAAAATGACATGAAGCCCAGCTTCACGCCATGTTTCTTCTCAAATATGTCCTTGTATTCATTGCGCAAAGACATGATGGCCGACATATCGACCTCATTATAGGTGGTCAGCATCGCGGCAGTGTTTTGCGCGTCTTTCAGGCGGCGCGCGATGGTGGCGCGCAGGCGGGTCATCTTGACACGCTCTTCGCGGGCGGCGTCATCGGCGGGCACGGGGGCGCGCGGAATGGCGGCGGGGGCCAGGGGCGCGGTCACCGGGGCGGCGGCGGCGGTGCGCGCCACGTCCTCTTTCATGATGCGCCCGTCGCGGCCGGTGCCTTGCACATGGGCGGCGGTCAGACCGGCCTCGGCCATGGCTTTTTTGGCGGCGGGGGCATCCTCGATGTCTTTGGCGGCGGCGACAGGGGCGGCGGGTTTGGCCGGTTCTGCCTTGGCGGCGGGGGCGGCGACGGTGCCGGCGGCCCCTTCGGTCACCACGGCCAGCCGCGCGTTCGGGCCGACGGTCGTGCCTTCGGGTGCGATGATTTCGGCCAACACACCCGTGACCGGGCTTGGCACCTCAACCGACACCTTGTCGGTTTCCAGCTCGCACAGCATCTCGTCTTGCTTGACCAGGTCGCCCACTTTTTTGAACCAGGTGGACACCGTGGCCTCAGACACGCTTTCGCCCAAAGTGGGCACCATAACGTCGGACATCTTGCTCTCCTATCCTTCGGGCCTCAGCCCAAAGCCTCTTTCACGAGGGTTTCCTGTTCATATTTGTGACGGCTGGCCAGACCCGTTGCGGGCGAGGCCGAGGGCACGCGCCCGGCATAGCGGAACCGGGTCTTTGGCGCGCCGATCGACAGCAAGACCTGCTCCAACTCCGGCTCCACAAAGCTCCACGCGCCTTGATTTTTCGGCTCTTCCTGACACCAGATCCAGTCGGCGTTCTTGAACCGCGACAGCTCGGCGGTCAGCGGGATCGTCGGCATCGGATAGATCTGCTCCAGCCGCAGAAGATAGGTGTCGGTCTGGCCGCGCGCGTCGCGTTCGGCCAGAAGGTCGTAATAAACCTTGCCCGAGCATAGGACGACCCGTTTGATCTGATCATCCGGCAGCAGGGTCAGGTCGGAATGGCCATGCTGGGCGTCGTCCCACAAGACGCGGTGAAAGGTCGATCCGTCGGTGAAATCCGCCGCATCCGACACCGCCATCGGGTGCCGCAGCAGCGATTTTGGCGTCATCAGGATCAAAGGCTTGCGGTAATCGCGGTGCATCTGGCGGCGCAGAACATGGAAGTAATTCGACGGCGTGGTGCAATTGGCCACGATCCAGTTGTCATGCGCCGACAGCTGCAGGAACCGTTCCAGCCGCGCACTCGAATGCTCCGGTCCCTGACCTTCAAAGCCATGCGGCAGCAAGCAAACCAGCCCCGACATGCGCAGCCATTTCGATTCGCCCGAATTTACGAACTGGTCGAACATGATCTGGGCGCCGTTGGCGAAATCGCCAAACTGCGCTTCCCACAGGGTCAGGGCGTTGGGTTCGGACAGCGAATAGCCGTATTCAAACCCCAGCACTGCATATTCCGACAGCATGCTGTCGATCACTTCATAACGGGCCTGCCCCGCGCGGATGTGGTTCAGCGGGTAATAGCGTTCTTCGGTGGTCTGATCGACCAACCCGGAATGCCGCTGCGAGAAGGTGCCGCGCGTGCAATCCTGCCCCGACAGACGCACCGGGAAACCTTCGGTCTGCAAGGATCCAAAGGCCAAAGCCTCGGCCGTGGCCCAATCGAAGCCCTTGCCGGTTTCGAACATTTTCGCCTTGGTTTCCAGCTGACGGACCACGGTTTTGTGCAAATCGAACCCTTCGGGCGCACGGGTCAGGGCTTGACCCACCTCGGCCAGGGTTTCCGGCTTGATCCAGGTTTCGCCGCGCTGGTAATGCTCCAGATCCTTGGTGGTCAGGGATTTCCAGCGCCCGTCCAGCCAGTCGGCCTTGTTCGGCTTGTAATCCTTGCCCGCCTCGAACTCGGCATTCAGCCGCGCCTGAAACGCCGCTTTCATATCCTCGATCTCGCCTTCGGGGATCAGCCCATCTTTGACCAGACGCTCGGTATACAGCTGCAAGGTGGTCTTTTGTTTGCGGATGCGGGTGTACATCGCCGGGTTGGTGAACATCGGCTCGTCACCTTCGTTATGGCCGAAACGGCGATAGCAGAAGATGTCCAGCACCACATCCTTGTGGAATTTCTGCCGGTATTCGGTCGCCACCTTGGCGGCATGAACCACGGCTTCGGGGTCGTCGCCGTTGACATGGAAAATCGGCGCTTCGACCATCAGCGCAATGTCGGTCGGATAGGGAGAGGAGCGTGAGAACGACGGCGCGGTGGTAAATCCGATCTGGTTGTTCACGATGATATGGATCGTGCCGCCGGTCCGATGGCCTTTCAGCCCCGACAGGCCGAAACATTCCGCCACAACGCCCTGACCGGCAAAGGCCGCATCGCCGTGCAGCAGCAGCGGCAAAACCTTGGTGCGTTCGGTATCGCCCAACAGATCCTGCTTGGCGCGGACCTTGCCAATGACCACGGGGTTAACCGCCTCCAGATGGCTGGGGTTCGCGGTCAGCGACAGATGCACCACATTGCCGTCAAAGGTGCGGTCAGACGAGGCGCCAAGGTGATATTTCACATCCCCCGATCCGCCCACATCTTCGGGTTTGAAACTGCCGCCCTGAAATTCGTTGAAAATCGCGCGGTAGGGTTTCTGCATCACATTGGCCAGAATGTTTAACCGGCCCCGGTGCGGCATGCCGATCACGATGTCCTGCACACCCAAGGCGCCGCCGACCTTGATGATCGCCTCCATCGCCGGGATCACCGCTTCGGCCCCGTCCAGACCAAAGCGTTTGGTGCCGACATATTTCACATGCAGGAACTTCTCGTAGCCCTCAGCCTCGACCAGTTTGTTCAGGATCGCGCGGCGGCCTTCGCGGGTAAAGGCGATTTCCTTGCCATAGCCTTCGATGCGTTCCTTCAGCCAGGCCGCCTGTTCAGGGTCGGAAATATGCATGTATTGCAGCGCAAAGGTGCCGCAATAGGTGCGTTTGACGATCTCGATGATCTGCCGCATCGAGGCATGGGTCAGCCCCAATACATTGTCGATAAAGATAGGCCGGTCCATGTCGGCCTCGGCAAAGCCATAGGACGCGGGGTCCAGCTCGGGGTGGTTGCCGCGTTCCACAATGCCAAGCGGGTCCAGATCGGCGGCCAGATGGCCCCGGATCCGGTAGGCGCGAATGATCATGATGGCGCGGATAGAATCCAGCACCGCGCGCTGAATCTGATCCTCGGTCAGGACCACACCCTTTTCGACGGCCTTTTCGGCTATTTTCTTGCCCGCACCCTTCACCTCGGCCGGCACCAGCCATTCGCCGGTCATCGCGGCGGTCAGATCATCGACCGGACCCGGCGGCCAATCACTGCGCGCCCAGGACGGCCCGGCGGCCTGCTTGCGCGCCTCGGTCTCGCTGTCGCCTAACGAGCGAAAGAAATCCGCCCATTGCGCATCAACCGAGGCGGGATCGGCCGCAAAACGTGCCGCCAGCTGATCGACGTAATCGGCATTGGCCCCGTTCAGAAAGGACGAGGCGTGAAACTGGGTGTTGGGGGTCTGTTCGGTCATTTCGGGGCCTCAACGAG
This sequence comes from Paracoccaceae bacterium, assembly GCA_031385345.1. Taxonomy (GTDB): domain Bacteria; phylum Pseudomonadota; class Alphaproteobacteria; order Rhodobacterales; family Rhodobacteraceae; genus CAIYZT01. The sequence continues at coordinate 4,709 of JANNBI010000378.1, forward strand.
GGTGGAGTGGGGGGGGGCAGGGCGGCGGTGGCCGCGACCCTGGCAGAAATTACTTACCCAAGGCCTGCATCACGGCCTGACCCAGATGCGCCGGGCTTTCGGCCACGACGATCCCGGCGGCTTTCATCGCCTCGATCTTGGATTCCGCGTCGCCTTTGCCACCGGCCACAATGGCCCCGGCATGGCCCATGCGGCGGCCCTTGGGGGCGGTGCGGCCCGCGATAAAGCCCGCTGTCGGCTTCCAGCGGCCGCGCTTTTTCTCATCCGCCAGAAACTGCGCGGCTTCTTCTTCGGCTGATCCGCCGATTTCCCCGATCATGATGATCGACTGGGTTTCGGGATCGGCCAGAAACATCTCCAGCACGTCGATATGTTCGGTGCCCTTGATCGGATCGCCGCCGATGCCCACCGCCGTCGATTGGCCCAGACCCAGATCGGTGGTCTGCTTGACCGCCTCATAGGTCAGCGTGCCCGACCGCGACACCACCCCCACCGACCCGCGCCGGTGGATATGGCCCGGCATGATGCCGATCTTACAGGCGTCCGGCGTGATCACACCGGGGCAATTCGGCCCGATCAGCCGCGATTTGGACCCCAGCAGCGCGCGCTTGACCTTCATCATGTCCAGCACCGGAATGCCTTCGGTGATGCACACGATCAGCGCGATCTCGGCGTCGATGGCTTCCAGAATGCTGTCGGCGGCAAAGGGCGGCGGCACATAAATCACCGTGGCATTGGCATCCGTCCGCGCCATCGCCTCGTGGACAGAGTTGAACACCGGCAGGTTTAGATGGGTTGACCCGCCCTTGCCCGGTGTGACCCCGCCCACCATCTTTGTGCCATAGGCGATGGCCTGTTCGGAATGGAACGTGCCCTGAGAGCCGGTAAAGCCCTGACAGATCAGCCTTGTGTGTTCATTGACGAGTACGGACATGGGGATGCTTTCTGTGTCTAGCGGAATGGGGTCGGCTGCGGAGCAGCGGCGGCATGGGCCGGGGTTGCCGGGGGCGCAGAAAATTCGGGCGCAGCATAGTCGGCTGCGGCAAAGTCGGGATCATAGCCAAAGCGGGCGAAATCCTCGGCGTAGAAGTCACGGATCGCGGCGGCAGAGGCGGCGGACATGCTCCGCCAAGCGCCAGTCGCCGCCTTTACGTTTTCGCGCGGGATCGTCGCCAGCCCCTCGGTCGGCAGGCCGATATGGCGATAGATGTGGTGCATGTCATCAGACAAGGTTTCCAGATGGCCGACAAAAGTCACGCTGTCTGGTTCGGGTAACCAATTTACCTGCGGACGAAACAGCCCATGGGTTGCGGCGACCTTTGGCAGATCAGTGCAAACCTCGTCGAAGGCCGCGTTCAGGAAGGCGCTGCGGTCAAAGTCGGGTTGCCGCCAGGGTCGCGAGGTCGGCGCCAGACCCTTGGCCGCGCGTCGTTGATCCATCGCGGCACGCCCCGACAGGAAACTGAAGGCCGAATAGCAGCGGGAATAGGGATTGCGGCTGAAGGCAAAGCTGAACATCGACCGGTAAACCTCGGGCAGCACAGCCCGGCGAATCTGATGGGCCGGCATATGTTTGCGCAGCCGGAACTCCTCCGACTTATCTGCCACCGCCTCGGCAAAAACTGACTCCGCAGCCTTAGAGATGTGAAAGTCGATCTCGGGGGTCAAGTGCGGTTTCAACAGGCTTTCGACCGTCGTCCCGCCGTTCTTTGGGATATGCACGAAGATCATGTTGTGGGAATAACTGACGATCATGCGATCCCCCCGGTGCAAACCAGACCGACCGGGGCCAAGGCCCCCTGCAAGGTCAGACTGGCGAGCAACTGGGTCACCCCTTCACCGCCTTCACGATCTTCTGTGCGGCATCAGCCAGGTTGTCGCCCGCGATCACGTTCAGCCCGGAATTGCGGATGATATCCTTGCCCAGTTCGACATTCGTCCCCTCCAGCCGCACGACCAAAGGCACCTTCAACCCCACCTCTTTGACCGCCGCAATCACGCCTTCCGCGATGATGTCGCAGCGCATGATGCCGCCGAAGATGTTGACAAGGATGCCTTTTACGTTGGGGTCCGAGGTGATGATCTTGAACGCCTCGGTGACCTTTTCCTTGGTCGCACCGCCGCCCACATCCAGAAAGTTCGCCGGTTCCGCGCCATATAGCTTGATGATGTCCATCGTCGCCATCGCCAGACCCGCGCCATTGACCATGCAGCCGATTTCACCGTCCAGCGTGATGTAGTTCAGATCGAATTTCTGCGCCGCCAGTTCCTTGGGGTCTTCCTCGGTCTCGTCTTTCAACGCAAGGATATCGGGGTGGCGGTACAGGGCGTTGCCGTCAAAGCCCATCTTGGCATCCAGCAACTTCATGTTGCCGTCCTTCATCACCACCAGCGGGTTGATTTCCAGCATATCCATGTCTTTTTCGGTGAACAGCTTGTACAGGGACTTCACGATGGCGCCGCATTGTTTGACCTGATTGCCGGTCAGCCCCAGATCAAAAGCGACCCGGCGGCCATGAAAATCGCTGTACCCCGTCGCCGGATCAACCGAAAAGGATTTGATCTTGTCCGGTGTGTCATGCGCCACGTCTTCGATGCTCATTCCGCCTTCGGTGGAACACACGATCGAGATGCGGCTGGTCTGCCGGTCGATCAGCATGGCCAGATACAACTCGCGCTCGATGTCGCTGCCGTCCTCGATATAGATGCGGTTGACCTGCTTGCCCGCCGGGCCGGTCTGCACCGTCACCAAGGTCCGCCCCAGCATCTGACGCGCAAATTCCGCAGCCTCACCAACCGAGCGCGCCAGCCGCACGCCGCCCTTTTCCCCGGCCTCAGCCTCTTTGAAATGGCCCTTGCCGCGCCCGCCTGCGTGGATCTGCGCCTTGACCACCCAAAGCGGGCCATCCAACTCGCCGGCCGCGGTTTTGGCATCCTCGGCCTTCATCACCGCGCGGCCGTCCGACACCGGGATCCCGTAGCTGCGCAACAAGGCCTTGGCCTGATATTCGTGGATGTTCATGAAAGGGCCCCTGCGACGGATGAATTCAGGCCGTGATGGCACGAATCCGGTTCAGTTCAAATCGCCAACTGGCAAAGGGGTTGGAAAATGCGACATTTGTGATCACAGCAATTTTTTTTGTGATCACGCATCGCAAAAGCGACCCGCCGCATCGCCCCTGTACGGGCCGGACCGGGCGCGCTACCCTTGCCACCAAGGGCTTTTGCATGTCGCAATCGTCCAAACCCCCTTGAAAAGGAGGCTCGCCTTGCCGCCCAGCTGGTCCGTGGTTGCCACCGTTGATGAACCCGCAGCCTTGGTTCTGGCCTTCGTTTTGCACCATCTGGAACTGGGCGCGGCGCGGATCCACCTGTTTCTGGACGGTCCAAACCCGCAGGCCGAAGATGCGCTGCGCGACCTGCCGCAGGTGCAGCTGGTGGTCTGCGATGCGGCGCATTGGGCGGCTTCGGTCCGGCGACAACAGCCGAAACTGCACACCGGACGGCAGTTGGTCAACGCCAACATCGCCTATGCCCAGACCCGGTCCGACTGGCTGCTGCATTGCGATTGCGACGAGTTTGTCCGCGATGGTGCTGATCTGTTAGAGGAGCTGTCGGCCACCCGCCCGCACCAAGTCTATCTGAAGCTGCCGGTGGCCGAACGGGTCTATCCCGCCGATGCCCCCCCGGACGCGTCAGATCCCTTTGCCGGCATCTTCCGCTTTCCCCTGACCGATTTCGACAGGCTTGGCCCACAGATCTATGGCGATCTGGTGCCGTTCCTGAAGGACGGCGTGACCGGCCACCGCGCTGGCAAAGCCGTGGTGCGCAGCGGTTTGCCGATCACGATGGGCATCCATTCCCCCGATGGCCCACCGCCGCACCGCACCGCGCGCTGTCGGCTGTTGCATTTCGACGGCCTGACCCCGTTGCAATATCAGATCAAACTGCTGCGCCGGGCGCATGAACCTCCGATCACCCGGCCCCTACGCCACGGCCCGGCCCGCATCGCCCAATATGACCAACTGCGCGCGGTGGTGGATCAGCCCGATCAGCTGCGCGATCTGGTCGGCAGGCTAAAGGGCTTGACCGCGCCGCAGACCGACGATTTGCGCGCGATGGATGCCTTGGACGAGCGGCGGCTTCACCCCCTTGGCCAGAACCCCCTGTCCGGGGATCTGACCGTCGCGGGTCTGGATGCCACCTTGCGCCTGCGCTACCGCGCGTTCCTTCAAACCCATGCGCCGGGCTGGCTGACCGACTAGGCCCGCGCGGCCCGGATCAGCACCTGCCCGCGCGGCAGCCGGTCTGCCTGCGCCTGCGCTGCAAATCCAGCTGCCGCGCACAGAGCCAAGACCTGCGACACCTCAAAATGATAGGGCGCGCGCGCGGCATGGGTGACCACGCCGTCGGGCTGGCGCAGCGGCCCGGAAGTGCCCTCGGGCGCCAGAAACACCGTGAACAGCAGTACCTGCAAGGCGGGAAAGGCTGCGTTGATCCGGGGCAGGGCCTGCGCCAGATGGGTCAGCGGCAGATGGGTGAACACAGCAAAGGCCAGCGCATGGGTGATCACGGGTGGCACGGCGG
>JANNBI010000412.1:0-3088 GCA_031385345.1 Paracoccaceae bacterium
GTAAGCGGATTATCCCCCGAAATCGGTGGCCGTCCCCCGCATTCACGGTCATCGTTCATCCTTCGTTCACATTTTCTGGTTGGAAAACCCCCCGACTCACCCTAAATCTAGCGGGCAACCAGAGGTAAGCCATGGCGGAACACAAGTTCATCGAGGTGCGCGGCGCGCGCGAGCACAATCTGAAGAACGTCGATGTCGATATTCCGCGGGACAAACTGGTGGTGATCACCGGCCTGTCGGGGTCGGGGAAATCCTCTTTGGCCTTTGACACCATCTATGCCGAGGGGCAGCGCCGCTATGTCGAAAGCCTGTCCGCCTATGCGCGGCAGTTTCTGGACATGCAGGGCAAGCCTGATGTGGACCATATCTCTGGCCTGTCGCCAGCGATTTCGATTGAACAAAAGACCACGTCGAAAAACCCGCGCTCCACCGTCGGCACGGTGACGGAAATCTACGACTACCTGCGTCTGTTGTTCGCCCGCGTCGGCACACCGTTTTCGCCCACCACCGGCCTGCCGATCACCGCGATGCAGGTGCAGGACATGGTCGATGCCGTGATGGCGATGGAAGAGGGGACGCGCGCCTATCTGCTGGCCCCGATCATCCGCGACCGCAAGGGCGAGTATAAGAAAGAGTTCATCGAACTGCGCAAACAGGGCTTTCAGCGGGTCAAGGTCAACGGCGCGTTTCACGAGCTGGAAGATCCGCCGGTGTTGGACAAGAAATTCCGCCACAACATTGATGTGGTCGTTGACCGCATCGTGGTGCGCGCCGGGATCGAAACCCGGCTGGCCGACAGCTTCCGCACCGCGCTGAATCTGGCCGACGGGATCGCCGTGCTGGAAATTGCCGGCAATACGGGAGAAGAAGTTGCCGCCGGAGAAGAGCAGCGCACTACCTATTCCGAGAAATTCGCATGTCCCGTCTCGGGCTTTACCATCGCGGAAATCGAACCGCGGCTGTTTTCGTTCAACGCGCCGTATGGGGCCTGCCCGGTCTGTGATGGTCTGGGGATGGAACTGTTCTTTGACGAACGCCTTGTGGTGCCGGACCAGAATCTGACCCTGTTGCAAGGCGCGCTGGCACCCTGGGCCAAGTCGAAATCCCCTTATTTCACCCAGACGATCGAAGCTTTGGCAACCCATTATGCCTTTGATCGCAAAACGAAATGGAAGGATCTGCCCGACACCGTGAAGGATCTGTTCCTGCACGGCTCCAAAGGGCAGGAAATCTCGTTTCGCTATGACGAGGGCGGGCGGATCTATCAGGTGTCGCGCGTGTTCGAAGGCGTCATTCCCAATATGGAACGCCGCTACCGCGAGACGGATTCGGCCTGGAGCCGTGAGGATATGGAACGCTTTCAGAACAACCGCGCCTGCGGGGCCTGCGGCGGTTTCCGCCTGAAGCCCGAGGCTTTGGCAGTGAAAATCGCCGGGCTGCACGCCGGGCATGTCGTGAAAATGTCGATCTCGGAAGCGCTGGCTTGGGTTTCATCCGTGCCCGACAGCCTGAGCGCGCAGAAGAACGAAATCGCCAAGGCCATCCTGAAGGAAATCCGTGAAAGGTTGGGCTTTCTGGTCAATGTCGGCCTGAATTATCTTACCCTTTCGCGGTCATCGGGCACCTTGTCGGGCGGCGAAAGCCAGCGCATCCGTTTGGCCAGCCAGATCGGATCGGGGCTGACCGGGGTTCTGTATGTGCTGGACGAGCCGTCAATCGGCCTGCATCAACGCGACAATGACCGCCTGCTGACCACGCTGAAAAACCTGCGCGACGCGGGCAACACGGTTCTGGTGGTCGAACATGACGAGGAAGCCATCCGCGAGGCTGACTATGTCTTTGACATGGGGCCGGGGGCGGGGGTGCATGGCGGGCATGTGGTGTCGCATGGCACGCCGCAGCAGGTCGCCGACGATCCCAATTCGGTGACCGGCCTGTATCTGTCGGGCAAACGTGAAGTTCGCGTACCGCGCGCGCGGCGCACCGGCAACGGCAAGAAACTGGTGGTCGTCGGGGCCACCGGCAACAATCTGAAGAATGTGACAGCCGAATTTCCGCTGGGGATGTTTGTCTGCGTCACCGGTGTGTCGGGTGGCGGCAAATCCAGTCTGACCATCGAAACCCTGTTCAAAACCGCCGCCTCACGTTTGAACGGCGCGCATGAAACCCCCGCCCCCTGCGAGACGATCCGTGGCTTTGAACATCTGGACAAGGTCATCGACATCGACCAGCGCGCCATTGGCCGCACGCCGCGGTCCAACCCCGCCACCTATACCGGGGCCTTCACCCCGATCCGGGACTGGTTCGCTGGCCTGCCGGAATCCAAGGCGCGCGGATATCAGTCGGGGCGGTTCTCCTTCAACGTCAAGGGCGGCCGCTGCGAGGCCTGTCAGGGCGATGGTCTGCTGAAGATCGAGATGAACTTTCTGCCCGATGTCTATGTGACCTGCGAGACGTGCAAAGGCCACCGCTATAACCGTGAGACTTTGGAAATAAAGTTCAAAAACAAAAGCATAGCAGACGTTCTTGATATGACTTGCGAAGATGCCAAGGACTTCTTTCAGGCCGTTCCCGCGATCCGCGAAAAGATGGATGCGCTGTGCGAGGTCGGGCTTGGCTATATCAAAGTCGGTCAACAGGCGACCACGCTTTCGGGCGGCGAGGCGCAGCGGGTGAAATTGTCAAAGGAACTCGCACGCCGCGCCACAGGCCGAACGCTGTATATCTTGGATGAACCAACCACCGGGCTGCATTTCGAAGATGTGCGCAAGCTGCTCGAGGTGCTGCATGAATTGGTGGATCAGGGCAACACGGTTGTGGTCATTGAACATAACCTTGATGTGGTGAAAACGGCCGATTGGGTGATCGATATTGGTCCCGAAGGGGGCGATGGCGGCGGTGAGATTGTGGCCGTAGGGTCGCCCGAGGCGGTGGCGAAGGTAGACAAAAGCCATACCGGGCGGTATCTGAAGGACATGCTGAAAGCTCGGCGGGTTGCTGCGGAATAGATGCCATGACGCCTTTGGATGACGCCCATGCTGCGATGATGCAGGATGAAGATAGCGATGCGGCGCGTTTGAAATTCTAT
>JANNBI010000519.1:0-2366 GCA_031385345.1 Paracoccaceae bacterium
TGACCGCGCTGGACATGCTGTTTGAACGCCGGACCCAAAGGCGTGAGGGGCAACAGGCCGAACCTGACCACGACCCCTCCGTGTTCCCCCTTGCCACGCCGCTGATCGCCGGTCCGGGGGCGATTGCCTCGATGATCTTGCTGGTCGGACAGTCCGGTCCCGGTTGGCAGGGCACGGCATCGGTGATCGGATTGATGCTGGGGATGATGGCGGTGACCTATGCCTTCTTGCTGGCCTCTCCGCCGATGGAGCGGATGTTGGGGCGCACAGGCACCATCGTGATCACCCGGCTTTTGGGCATGTTGCTGGCCGCCCTTGCCGTGCAGTTTGTCATTGACGGCATCAAGGGCACGGGGCTGATCTGATGGACGGCGACATGGTCGCAAGGCTGATCTATCTGGGTCTGATGGCCGCCGCAGTCGGGGGCTGGGCCATGGTGGAAATGCGCGGACGGATGGGGCAATCCCTGCGTTATTTATTGATCTGGGGCTTCGTTGCCATAGGTCTGATCGCGGGGTATGGGCTCTGGGCCGATGTTCAGCGCGGGTTGATTGGCGGACAAGCGGTGGCAGAGGGTGGCACGATCACCCTACCCCGCGCGCCGGACGGGCATTTTTACGTCGATCTCGGGGTCGAAGGGCAGACGGTCACATTTTTGGTCGATACCGGCGCGTCGGCCATGGTTCTGACCAAGGCGGATGTCACAAAGCTTGGCATTGACCCGGCTGCGCTGGACTTTGGCGGACAGGCCCAGACCGCCAATGGCGCCGTGCGCACCGCGGCCATCACCCTGCGCGAGGTCTCCCTTGGCCCGCATGTCGACCGGGATTTTTTAGCTAATGTGAATGCCGGTGATCTGGAGGTTTCGCTTTTGGGAATGAGCTATTTGTCGCTGTACCGATTTTCGGTGGTCGGTGATCAAATGGAGTTGTCGCGGTAAATTCGCGGATCAAAGTGCCTGTCTGCAATTGGTTAAGGTTTTTTGAACGCGCAACACCAAGATATTGATCTAAAATATAAACTCGTAAATTGTACGCGTGCAAGCGCGGTCAAGTCCCGGCTTTTTCCACCTTCATCGCCCATTTCCCGGTTTCCTCGGACCAGTATTGCGCTGCCATCCCCCCCAGGGTCAGCCGGGTCCAAAGCCCGCGCGCGCCCGAAACCTGAACGTCATCGCCGCCATCAAACAGCACCCAGACCCGCTCTAACCCGGCGGCTTCTGTCGCGTCCGTTTCGGCCCCGTCCATCAGAACCAGCCCCCGCGCACCCGCTGGCAGGGCCCCGATCCCCAATAGGACCGGCTGATCCGCATCCCCCGTCCCGCCTTCCAATCCATGCGCCAGAAACCCGTCTTCCGCGCCGATCATCCACAACCGCGCGTCAAGGGCCTGCAACCGTGCCGGGTCTGTCCCCCGCACCATGACCCTCCAACCCGCATCGGCTGCGCGGGTCAGGATCATCATCAGCGTCTCCTCCAGCCCGGACCGGGTGAGGTGATAGAAAACCGCCCGGCCGCCGCTCATGTCGCCTCAAGCATCTGGGCGATCAGACGGTTCAGCGACAAGACTCCCCAACCGGTCGCCCCCTTGGGCGCGGTGTCCGTCTCGGCCTTGGTCAGCGTCACGCCCGCGATGTCCAGATGGATCCAAGGTTGGCCATCCTTGATGAACCGCTTGATGAACTGCGCTGCCGTGATCGCGCCGCCCTCACGGCCGCCGACATTCATCATGTCCGCGACCCGCGATTTCAACTTGTCATCGTAAGCCTGCCCCATCGGCATACGCCAGGCCCCCTCACCCTCGGCCGCGGCGGCCCTCAGGAAGGCCGCACTCAGCGCGTCATCATTGGAGAATACCCCGGCATTTTCCGACCCCAGCGCCACGATGATAGCCCCGGTCAGCGTCGCCAGATTGATCACGCCCGTCGGTTTGAACCGTTCCTGCGCGTACCACAGCACGTCGGCCAGAACCAACCGACCCTCGGCGTCAGTATTTATGACCTCGATGGTGTCGCCCTTCATGGAGCGGACAACATCGCCCGGACGCTGCGCCTTTCCGTCCGGCATGTTTTCCACCAGACCGACCAGACCCACGACATTGGCCTTGGCCTTGCGCAGGGCGAGGGTTTTCATCACCCCGGACACCACCCCGGCGCCCCCCATGTCCATTGTCATCTCTTCCATTCCGCCCGCCGGTTTGATGGAAATGCCACCGGTGTCGAACACCACGCCCTTGCCGACCAAGGCGAAGGGGGCGGTGTCAGCTTCGCCGCCTTTCCACTGCATCACGACCACATGCGACGGGGTTTCCGACCCCTGCCCCACGCCCAGCAGCGCGCCCATGCCCAGTTTGGCAAGATCTGCCTCG
>JANNBI010000001.1:0-5768 GCA_031385345.1 Paracoccaceae bacterium
GGTGGTCGAAGATTATGTGTCGATGCGTCTGTCCCTGCGCAGCCATCCCATGGCCCTGCTTCGCCCGCTGCTGACCCCGCCACCGGGGCAAAAGCCGGTGGGGGTGGCGTAGCGAAGTGCCACCTCGGCTGTCTCGCTGCCTCTTGCCTTGCCAAATCCAAAATCTGCGGTATGCCCGGACCATGACCATTTTGCGCGACCATGTGAAAGGCGATGCGGCCAGCCGGGCGATCTATTCGCCCTGCGAAAGCTATCGCTATCTTTTGTGGCGCGACTGGGGGCCGGGGACGCGGCGCGTCGGCTTTGTCATGCTGAACCCATCGACCGCGACCGAGGTGCAGAACGATCCCACCGTGGAACGCTGCGAACGCCGCGCGCGCGCGCTGGGGTTTGATGGCTTTGGCGTGGCCAATATCTTTGCCTACCGCGCCACCGACCCCAAAGTGATGCGCGCCCAGACCGATCCGGTGGGGCCGGGCAATGACGCCGCCATTGCCGACCTGGCCGCCGGGGTAGAGGTTCTGATCTGCGCCTGGGGCACGCATGGCATACATCTTGGGCGGGGGGACAAGGTGGCGGACCTGCTGCGCGCCACGGGCCGGCCCCTGTTTCATCTGGGGCTGACGCAGGGCGGCGCGCCCAAGCACCCGCTGTACATCGGCTATGCACAGACCCCGCAGCTTTGGGGCTGACACCAGACCCGCCCGCCCATCCCCCCGCCCATCAACGAAAAGATATTTGCCAAGCCTGACGCCCGTGCCTATAGCACAAGGGGCGGGATACCCCCGTGGCCCCTTTGCGAAAGACGCCGGATGCGCACGATCACCACGACCGAAGACCTCGCCGCCTTTTGCACCCAAGCCAAAGCCGAACCCTATGTCACCATCGACACCGAGTTCCTGCGCGAGCGGACCTATTGGTCCAAGCTGTGCCTGATCCAGATGGCGTTGCCCGGCAAGGATGGCGAAGCGGTTCTGGTCGATCCGATTGACGGCGATCAGATGAGCATGGAGCCGCTGTATGACCTGTTCCGCCACGAGGCGACGGTCAAAGTGTTCCATGCCGCGCGGCAGGATCTGGAGATTTTCTTTGTCGAGGGCGGCGTGTTTCCCAAGCCCCTGTTCGACACCCAGGTCGCCGCCATGGTCTGCGGCTTTGGCGAGCAGGCGGGCTATGAGACGCTGGTCAAACGCATCGCCAAGCAAAACCTCGACAAGACCTCGCGCTTTACCGATTGGTCGCGCCGTCCGCTGTCGCAAGCCCAGTCGGAATATGCCATTGCCGATGTGACGCATCTGCGGGTGATTTATGAATGGCTGGCCGCACAGCTGGAAAAAAACGGCCGGACCCATTGGTTGCAGGACGAATTGCAGGTCTTGCTGGACCCCGAAACCTATACCGTTCGCCCGGATGAGGCGTGGTTGCGGATCAAGACCCGCACCACCTCGGGTCGGTTTCTTGCGATCGTGCGGGAATTGGCGCGATTTCGCGAAACCTATTCCCAAGGCCAGAACGTGCCGCGCAGCCGGGTGATGAAGGACGATGCGCTGCTGGAACTGGCCTCGACCCGGCCCACCAGCATCGAAGAATTGGGCCGCTCGCGCCTGCTCCTGCGCGAAGGTCGCAAGTCCGAGATTGCCGAAGGGATTCTGGCGGCGATCAAGGCGGGGATGGAAACCGCCGATCTGCCCAAGGTCGAAGCGGACAAGGAACAATTGCAGGTCAATCCGGCACTGGCGGATCTGCTGCGGGTGCTGTTGAAGGCAAAATCGGAATCGCTGGGGGTGGCGCCCAAATTGATCGCGTCGGCGTCAGAACTGGACGCGATTGCGGCCGGTGGCCGGGAAGGTGACGCGCTGAAGGGATGGCGGGCCGAGGTTTTTGGCGACGACGCAATGCGCCTGTGCCGGGGCGAGATTGCCCTGTCGGCCAGGGGCAACGAGGTTCGGGTGGTGCGGCTGGCAACGCCCGCCGCCTGACGCCCGTTACCGCCGCGACGACAAGGCGTTGGCTGATCCCTGCACGACGATCTTGGCCACGCCGTCCAGCGCGATGCTGCTCAGCGATGTGGCTACCGTCACCTGACGCGAATAGGGCGTGACCGCAGGACGGGGCACCGGCGGCGGGAAAATGCGGAATTCGTACAGAATGACGCCCTCCTCGTCACTTTCCACTTTCACCAGTTCGGCATCCCACCAGCCCTGCGATGTCGGAACGCCCGTGGCGCGCACGATGGCCCCGCCCGGATAGGGTTCCACCTTCAACTCGGTCACCTGGGCCACAAGGGCGCGGCTATCCTCGGGGCGCTGGACAAATTCCAAAGCCTCGGGTGCTGCGCGTTTGAACCAGTTCAACGGGTTCAGTTTGCTGGCGCCAAAACCCGCGCAGGCGGTCAGCAGAAGCAGGGCGGCAAGGGCAGCGGTCGGCATGGGTCGCATGAATTTGGGTTCCCGTCTTTGCCCCTTGCTACCTTATGCCCCGATGTTTGGAAAGCCTGACGCTGGACCTTTGCGCGCCGCTTCGGTAGCGAGGGGGTCTTGGATGGAGATCGCCATGGCCAGCCCCGCCTTTGAAGACATCGCCGAAACTTTCGCCTTTTTTGACGATTGGGAGGACCGCTATCGTCATGTCATCGAATTGGGCAAGGCTTTTCCCGATCTGGACGCCAGCTTCAAGGTGCCGGCACTGAAGGTGGACGGCTGCGCCTCGCAGGTCTGGTTGCGCCCGCAGATTGAGGGCGGGCGCTTTGATTTTCAGGGCACCTCGGATGCGATGATCGTGCGCGGACTGATTGCGATCCTGCATGCGCTGTATGCCGGGTTGCCGGTGCAAGAAGTTGTCGCGGTGGATGCGACGGCTGAACTGGCCCGGCTGGGTCTGAACGATCATCTGTCGTCGCAGCGGTCCAACGGCTTGCGCGCTATGGTGGCGCGCGTGCGCGAAGCCGCTGCGCAGGGCTGAGGTCGGGGCAGGGGGCCATGCCCCTTATCAGGCCGACCCTCTGACCGAACCCGCCGCGCACACTACAGCAGGGCGCAGGCGGCGTGGGCCCAGATCAGCGCCTTGGCCGACAGGCGCGGGGCCAGTTTTTCCAACGTGGTCGCGTGATAGGCGTTCAGCCAGTCGCGGTCGGACTTTGACAGCTCATCGGCCAACACCAATCTGCGGTCAAACGGAACGAAGGTCAGGGTTTCAAACCCCAACTGGTCGCGCTTGTCGCCGCCGGGCAGATCGGCGGCCTTTTGCACCACAATCAGGTTTTCCAGCCGGATGCCAAATTCGCCCTCGCGGTAATAACCCGGTTCATTTGACAGGATCATGCCTTCTTCAAACGGCACCTCATTGATCCGGCTTAACCGCTGCGGGCCTTCGTGGACCGACAGGAAGGCCCCAACGCCGTGGCCGGTGCCATGATCAAAATCCTGCCCCGCCGCCCATAGCGCGGCACGCGCAAGGGGGTCTAAGTCACGGCCCGACAGCCCCCGCGGCCAGCGTGCGCGGGAGATGGCAATCGTGCCCTGCAACACGCGGGTATAGCAGTCGCGGGCGTAATCGCCGGGATCACCAATCGCCACGGTTCGGGTGATATCGGTGGTGCCGTCCAGATATTGCGCACCTGAATCGACCAGAAACAGCTCGTTCTGGCCAAGGGTACGGTTGCTGTCCTCGGTCACGCGGTAGTGCATGATGGCCCCGTTCGGCCCCGCGCCCGAGATGGTATCAAAAGATATGTCGTGCAGGGCATTGGTGGCACGACGGAACCCTTCCAGCGCCTGAACCACTGCGATTTCGGTCAGACCGCCGTTCGGGGCCGCCTCGTCCAGCCAGCACAGAAATTCGACCATGGCGGCCCCGTCGCGCAGATGGGCCTGACGCATGCCTTCAATCTCGGCGGCGTTTTTGCGCGCCTTGGGCAGACGGCAGGGATCATCGCCCCAAACCATTGCGACGCCCGCCGCCGTCAGGGCTTGCGAAACGGCCAAGGGCGCGGTGGCCTTGTCCACCCGGACCGGGTCGACAAGACGGGTCAAAGAGGTGGCAAATTCAGCCACCGGATGAAGGCTGACCGCATCGCCAAGACTGGTCAGCGTGGCGTCGTCAAACTTTGCCGCCTCGGCAAACAGATCCACCCGCGCATCGTCATGCAGGATGGCAAAGCCGTGCAGGATCGGGTTGCGCGGCACGTCCGATCCACGCAGATTCAACAGCCAGCACAGCGAATCCGGCAAGGTGATCACCGCCGAGGTCTGCCCCGCCGCGCGCAGCATCTCTGCCAGCCGCACCCGTTTGCACGCCGCCGTTTCGCCCGCAATTTCCACCGGATGCGCAAAGGCGCGGCCCGTGGGCGGGGCCGGTTGATCCGGCCAGATCGCATCCACCAGATTGGCCATCGGCTGCATCGTGACACCCGAGCCGTCCAGCGCCGACTCCATCCGGGCAATCTCGTCGGCGCTGTGCAGCCAGGGGTCAAACCCCACCTTCCCGGCGGTCAGATGGGCGCGGATCCAGTCGCCGGGCTTGACCTCGGGCCAGGGCACCGGGGTGAAAACCCCCAGATCGACCTGACCTTTGACCTGCGTGCGATAGCGTCCGTCGATAAACACCCCCGCGCGGTCCATCAGCGCGATGCAAAATCCCGCCGACCCGGTGAACCCTGTCAGCCATTGCAGCCGCTCATCCCGGGCCGCGACATATTCGCCCTGATGCACATCCGAGCGCGGGATGATGAAGCCCTGCACCCCTTCGCGCTGCAAGACGGCGCGCAGGGCGGCCAGACGGGCAGGGCCCTGAGCCGGATTGGCGGGGCTGTCAAAGGTCTGAAACATCTTGTACCTTCATCTTGATAAAAACATCCTCGGGGTGAATTGGCCAGGGGCCAAGAGGGGGGCGAGCCCCCCCTTACCCCGCTCTGCGCCCCAACAACCTGTTGCGCTTGCGTTTGTCGCTTTCAAACAACCCGGCGAGTTGCTCGGTCATCGCCCCGGCCAATTGTTCAACATCGGTGATGGTCACGGCGCGCTGATAATAGCGCGTCACATCGTGGCCGATGCCGATGGCGATCAGTTCTACCACGCGCTTGCGTTCCACCATCGCGATCACATCGCGCAGGTGTTTTTCCAGAAAATTCGCCGGATTGACCGACAAGGTGGAATCGTCTACCGGCGCGCCATCGGAAATGACCATCATGATCTTGCGCGCCTCGGGGCGGCGCTGCATCCGGCGGTGCGCCCATTCCAGCGCCTCGCCGTCGATGTTTTCCTTCAGCAGTCCCTCTTTCATCATCAGCCCCAGATTGGGCCGCACCCGCCGCCAAGGCGCATCGGCGGATTTATAGACGATGTGGCGCAGATCGTTCAGCCGTCCCGGTTGCTGCGGGCGGCCTTGCGCAAGCCAACGTTCGCGGCTTTGCCCGCCTTTCCACGCGCGGGTGGTAAAGCCCAAAATCTCAACCTTGACCGAGCATCGTTCCAGCGTGCGGGCCAGAACATCGGCGCAAATCGCCGCGATCGAGATTGGGCGACCGCGCATGGACCCGGAATTGTCGATCAGCAGCGTCACCACGGTATCGCGAAATTCTGTGTCTTTTTCCTGCTTGAAGGACAAGGGCGTGGTCGGGTTCGCCACCACGCGGGCCAGACGCCCGGCGTCCAGCGTTCCCTCTTCCAGATCGAACTCCCACGACCGGTTCTGCTGGGCTTGCAGGCGGCGTTGCAGCTTGTTCGCCAGACGGCTGACCGCGCCCTTCAGCGGATCAAGCTGCTGGTCCA
>JANNBI010000115.1:0-6521 GCA_031385345.1 Paracoccaceae bacterium
TCGTCGATGTCGTCGGTCTTGGTCATGGCGTTTCGGTCTTTTTCTTGGCCGGGCTGCGCCGGGTGGGTTTGGCAGCAGCAGACGGTGTGGACTGTTCGGGGTCGGGCAAGGCCACTTTGGCCACAGGCGGCTTTGCCGCTGTTTTCGCCTTGGCCGCTGATTTTGCCTTTGTCGGCGCGGCAGCCTCTGCCACGGGTGTCACCGGCGTCGTCCCGTCGTCAATCGACTTCAGCTTGGCCGAGTATTCCTTGTAAGCCGCCGCCTTGGCCGCCTGCTTTTCGTACAGCGCCTGCGTAGCCGGGCCAACCTCGGCCCCGCCAATACTGGGGGCCACTTGGTTGGGGGCCACCAGACTGGCCGGAACCGGCGCTGGCACCAATGGCCCGGTCTTGATCGCGCCAGTCACCGGGGCCACGCTGGGCTTGGCCGCGTTCTTGATCGGATCCCATTTTTCGAACTTGTCCGCCGCCGATTTCATCGCGTCCATGCCCATCGACTTGGGCGAGGTCACATTGCGCAGATCCTTGGCCACATCCGCGACCCCCGCCTGTTTGGCGGCCTCGTCCATCGCGCGCTGAAAATCCCGCGCCATGCCGCGCATCTTGGCGGTAAAGCGGCCCAACTGCCGGAACATCTCGGGCAAGTCTTTTGGGCCGATGACCAACAGCGCCACAACGCCGATCACCAACAGCTCGGTCCAGCCCACGTCCAACATTCATCTGTCCTCTCGTCGCGCGTCCGACTTAAACCCCTGCGGCCTGCCGTCCAACCCTTGGGGCCGACGTCAATCCCTAAGGCTTAACTTCAAACCTTGGGGGTCGTGTCGGTCGGCGTCACGTCTTTTGCAACCACGGTCACATCCGCCTCGGCCTCGGCCTTGGTTTCGGCATTCGCGTCGCCAATGCCCTTCTTGAAGGCCGAAATTCCCTTGCCAACTTCGCCCATCAGGCTGGACACTTTGCCCCGGCCAAACAGCACCAGCACCACAACCGCCACCAGCAAAAGTTGAAACGGACCCATCATATGCATGTTCATCACCTCGGGATAATGGCCAGCTTTGGCGCGGCCTTCTGCGGTAACGCTACCCCTGCACGCAACGGGACGGTAGCGCGCTTTGCGGCCAAAACGGCGAAAAGGGGCGGAAATCGCGGGATACCTGACAGTAATCTGTCAGTTGCCTGCGGCCTATTTTGCTTGACCTTGGCGGCGCGCAACGCCCTAGTGCCGGGATGAAACGCACTGACCGATTGTTCGACCTGATCCAGATCCTGCGCGACGGACGCCTGCACCGGGCGTCGGAAATGGCCGCGCGGCTGGCGGTTTCGGAACGCACGATCTGGCGCGACATGGCCACGCTGATGGCCTCGGGCATGCCGGTCGAAGGCGAGCGTGGCGTCGGCTACATCCTGCGCGCTCCGATCACCCTGCCGCCGATGATGCTGAACGCCGCCGAGATTGAGGCGCTGCGTCTGGGTGTGCGTCTGGTGGCCGATGGCCCCGATCCCGGACTGGCGCGCGCCGCCCGTGGTCTGGCCGCCAAGATCGCCAGCGTCACCCCCGCCCCGACCGAGCCGGAAGCGGACGATCTTTTTGCCTTCACCGGGCGCGAAGCCAGCCGCGCCTCGCCGCATCTGCCGATGATCCGCAAGGCGATCAAGGGCCATGAACGCCTGACCATCACCTATATCGACCCGCGCGGCGCCGAAACGCACCGCGATATCCGCCCCCTGCTGCTGGCCTTCTGGGGCCGGGTCTGGACCCTCGCCGCCTATTGCGAAGCGCGCGGCGATTTCCGCGATTTCCGCGTTGACCGCATCGTCGCCGTCACCCCCACGGATGAAGTGTTTCCGCTGGAAAAGGGCCGGACTCTGGCCGATTACAAGGCCCGCCTTGCCCTGGCCGACCAGCCGGACCCGCTACAGATGCAGCGCCAATAGCCGCGCGGCCTCGTCCCTTGGGTTGGCGTGCTGCGCGCGGTCCTCGCCGGGGAAAAACCGCGCCCTTGTGGCCGTGGCCATCGGCCGAGGGTCCGCCAGGATCACCCTTGGTCCGACCTTCACGGTTTCCGCCGCCCAGGACCGCACCAGCGCCATCTGCGCCGCCTTGCTGGCCCCATAAGCGCCAAAGAATTTCTGGCCCGCCCGCGCATCGTCGAAAAACATCGCTGTTCCATGGTGGGCCTGCAACAAAGGCTCCACCATCGGGATCAGCGCCCCGGTGGCGCGGACATTGGTGGCAATGGATTTGTCCCAATCCTTGATATCCAATGACCCCGCCGGCGCCAGAGGGGCGGCATGAACCGCCGCGTGAACCCAAAGCGCAACCCCGCCCCAGCGGTTGTGCAACGACAGGCACAGATGCCGCATCGCATCGTCATTGGTCACATCCATCGGCGCCAGCGTCAGCGATCCCGCCCCCGGCAGCTTGGCGGCTTTGACGCTGTCGTCCAGCTCTTCCAGCCCCCCCACCGTGCGCGCCACCGCCACCACATGCCAGCCCCGGAACGCCAGTGCCTCGGCCATGGCCGCCCCAAGTCCACGCGAGGCCCCGGTCACGAGTGCAATTTTTTGGGTCATTTTCGGGCCTCCACCGGGAACAGACGGGGGTTTCACACCCCCGGTTCGCGTTTTGCAAACGCAAACTCCCCCGTGGGAATATTTGGATCAAAGTGAAGGTGCAATAGGGCGTAGATCAGGGTTTAGTGCCGTAGCCCGCAGCAAGTTCGGCCTGACGGGTGCGAAGGATCGCCAGAAGCAAGTCTTGCGGCAGGGGGTGGTCGGGGGTGAACAAAACCCCGGATTTGGAGGTTTTGAACCCGGCGCAATCCAGTTTCGGGATGACAGAACCGGAATGCGGATAGATCCCCAGATGTTGGGCGAAGGCGGCATAGCCGATGACCATCTTGCCCTTGGCCCTTGGTTCGCGAAAGCCGGGCATGGCATAGGACATCACTTCGGGGTGGTCGGGCAAAAGCGTCTTCAGCCGGGCGCGCAGATCCTGCAAGGCGGCGGCCTGATCGGGGCGGCAGGCGGCAAGATAGGCGTCAACCTCGGCACTCATGCAGCACTCCTATGTGTTTTGGGCCTATTCGGCAGCCTTCATTTCAAAGCCTTCGTCGATCTTGTCCGAGGGCACCACCGGATAGTCGCCCGAAAAACAGGCGTCGCAGAATTTCGGCGCTTTAGCATCGCGGCCCTGCGCCTCGCCCGCGGCGCGGTACAGCCCGTCCAGTGAGATGAACTTCAAACTGTCCACCCCGATCCATTGGCGCATTTCCTCTTCGCTCATAGAGGCGGCCAGCAATTTGCTGCGTTCCGGCGTGTCGACCCCGTAAAAGCAGGGCCAGGCCGTCGGCGGCGAGGCGATGCGAAAATGCACCTCGGCCGCCCCGGCTTCAAGGATCATATCCTTGATCTTGCGGCTGGTGGTGCCGCGCACCACCGAATCGTCCACCAGAATGACCCGCTTGCCCTTGATCAGCGCGCGGTTGACGTTCAGCTTCAGCCGCACACCCATGTTGCGGATGCTTTCGGTGGGTTCGATAAAGGTGCGGCCCATGTATTGGTTGCGGATGATCCCCATTGCATAGGGGATGCCCGATTCCTGACTGTACCCGATGGCGGCCGGGGTGCCCGAATCCGGCACCGGGCAGACCAGATCGGCATCAACCGGGGCTTCGCGCGCCAGTTCCACCCCGATATCGCGCCGGGTTTCATAGACCGACCGCCCGCCGATGATGCTGTCCGGACGCGAGAAATAGACATTTTCGAAAATGCAAAACCGCGAGGCGGCGGGCGCAAAGGGACGCGAGGAATTGACCTTGCCATCTTCGATCACCACCATTTCGCCGGGATCAATCTCGCGGACGAATTCGGCACCGATGATGTCAAGCGCGCAGGTTTCCGAGGCCAGCGCCCAGGCGTTGTCACTAAGCCGGCCCAGAACCAGCGGCCGCACGCCCAAAGGATCGCGCACCCCGATCAGTTTGGTCCGCGTCATCGCCACGATGGAAAACGCGCCTTCGACCCGGCGCAGCGCATCCTTGATGCGCTCGGCCAAGGTTTTCTGGATCGACCGCGCCATCAGATGAATGATGCATTCGCTGTCTGACGAGGATTGAAAGATTGACCCGCGTTCAATCAATTCGCGCCGCAGCGCATGGGCATTGGTCAGGTTGCCATTATGGGCAATCGCCGCCCCGCCCATCGAAAACTCGCCAAAGAACGGCTGCACGTCGCGGATCGCGGTGGCGCCTTTGGACCCGGCGGTCGAATAGCGCACATGACCGATGGCCAACTGCCCCGGCAGGGTTTCCATCACATCCGGTTTGGTGAAATTGTCGCGCACATAGCCAAAGCGGCGGGCCGAGTTGAAGCCGTGATCGGGGTGATAACTGACGATCCCGCCCGCCTCTTGGCCCCGGTGTTGCAGGGCGTGCAACCCCAGCGCCACAAAGTTCGATGCATCCTTGACCCCGACGACCCCAAAAACCCCGCATTCCTCTTTCAGCTTGTCCCCGTCAACCGGGTCAAAAGGATGGGCTGGCATCTGGTGCATGGGGCCTCCGAGTGCTGCGGCGCGGGCTGCGGCGAATCCTGCGGTCACGCGATGACCACAATTCTTGCCCCGCATTTAGGCCGATTGCAGGGGGCTGTCACGCCCCAATTCCTCAATTGCCTTCGGTGGTCGCCGCATCGGCTGCCGGGGCCGCTTCTGCCGCCGCCGGATCAGCCGGGGCTGCACAGGATTTGGTCAGATCGTTGTAACGCGACACGATCCAATCCGGCGCGCCATCGGGAACCGCCGCATTCACCCGGTCCTGAAAGGTCGCAAACACCTTGGCCGAGCGTGAGGCGTCGATCATCTCGACCTCGGTGCCCGACAGGGCGCGGTCGTAGACCAGAAAGGCCACCATCACCAGAACCACGCCGCGCGCCACGCCGAACAGGAACCCCAGCCCCTGATCCGCGCCACCAAGCGCTGATCGTTGCACCACCGACGAGAGCAACGGCGTGAACAACGACGCCAGGATCAGCCCGACCGCAAACACCGCCGCAAAGGCCCCGATCATCGACAATTCGCAGCTGTCGGCCAGAAACTCTCCCAGGACCGGCACTTCCTTTATCAGCGGTTGGGCGGCAGGTGCAAAGACAAAGGCCAAAAGTGCGGCCCCGACCCAGCCCACAATCGCCATCGCCTCGCGCACAAAGCCCCGCGAATAGGCCAGAATGGCCGAGAGCACGATGACCCCCGCGACAACCCCGTCTACGATTGTAAAACCTTCCATCCCGCCCTCATCCTTAGCCCGCGCCGAACATCTCGCCCACAAAGGCGGTCAGATCGGCCATTTGCCGCACTTGCATTCCCGACCCCGCCCCCAGCTTTGACCCTTTGGGCGCGATGGCCTGTGAGAAACCAAGTTTCGCGGCTTCTTTCAACCTATTTTCGGTCTGCCCCACCGGCCGAAGCGCGCCAGACAGACTGATTTCGCCGAATAGAACGGTTTCCGGCGGAATAGCAACATCTTCGCGCGCCGACACCAGCGCCGCCGCAACCGCCAGATCAGCCGCGGGTTCGGTCACCCGCATGCCGCCCGCCACGTTCAGGAACACATCAAGCCCGGTAAAGGGGATGCCGCAGCGCGCCTCCAGCACCGCCAGAATGGTGGACAGGCGCCCGGAATCGAGACCAACGACCGTGCGGCGCGGCGTGCCAAGCGGCGAGGGGGCCACCAGCGCCTGAATCTCGGTCAGCACCGGCCTTGTCCCCTCGATCCCGGCGAACACCACCGATCCCGCCACCGGCTGGCCCCGTTCGGACAAAAACAGCGCCGAGGGGTTGGTGACCTGCGCCAACCCCGCCCCGGTCATCTCGAACACGCCGATCTCATCCGCGGGGCCGAAGCGGTTCTTCACCGCGCGCAGAATGCGGAACTGATGGCCGCGCTCGCCTTCGAAATACAGCACCGTATCGACCATATGTTCAACCACGCGCGGCCCGGCGATCTGGCCCTCTTTGGTGACATGTCCGACCAGTACCACCGCCACACCGCGCTTTTTGGCAAAGGTCACCAACTCGTGGCTGGCCGCGCGCACCTGCGCCACCGACCCCGGCGCGCTTTCGACAGTGTCCAGCCACATGGTCTGAATGGAATCGATCACCACCAGATCGGGCTTTTGCGCGTCCATCGTGGTCAGGATGTCGCGCAGATTGGTTTCTGCCCCAAGGCCCACCTTGGCCTGCGCCAGACCCAGCCTCTGCGCCCGCATCCGCACCTGCGCCGTGGCTTCCTCGCCCGAGATATAAAGGCACTTCAACCCCTGCCCGGCAAAACTCGCCACCGCCTGCAACAGCAGCGTCGATTTCCCGATGCCCGGATCACCGCCAACCAGAATGGCCGATCCTTTGACCAAACCGCCGCCCAGCACCCGGTCCAATTCCTCGATCCCCGAGCTTTGGCGCGGCGGGGCCGGTTCGGTCGAATCCAGATCGCTGATCACGATCGACCGCCCCTTGCCGCC
>JANNBI010000119.1:0-10026 GCA_031385345.1 Paracoccaceae bacterium
CGTCAAAGCCATTGCCCAAAGGCTCTGGCCCCAGATCCGCCAGCAGAAAATGCGCCTCAGCCCCGGCGGTGTCCACCAGATCCATCGCGCCGAACCGCCGGGCATCGTTGAAGGTCACCCGCGCGCCGTCTGCCATCGTCATCACCACATGGTCATGCCTTTGCGGCGCGGGATGATCGTGGAAAAACCCGCCCACCTGTTGGCCGGAAATCAGCATCCGTCCCGACATCCCCAGATGGATCAGCAAAGTCTCGGCGCTTTCCAGATCGGCAAGGATGTATTTCGACCGCCGCCGCAGCCGCAACACCCGCACGCCGCTTAACCGCTCGGCCATGCGGGGCGGAAATGGCCAGCGCAGCCCGGTGAAATTCACCGCCGTTTCCGCAATGACCTTCCCTTCCATCACCGGCAAAAGCCCCTGACGCACGGTCTCCACTTCGGGCAGTTCTGGCATGTGACCTTTCCGCAGGTTGAGGCTGCAAAGCCTTGCGCCTATAAGGTGCTGTCAGATCAGGAACGGCAAGCCAAAATGTCCCAGCAATCCACCACCCATTTCGGCTTTCAGACCGTGCCAGAGGCCGAAAAGGCCGGCATGGTGCATGGGGTTTTCACCCGTGTCGCGTCGAAATACGATGTGATGAATGACCTGATGTCGATGGGTATTCACCGCGTCTGGAAAGAGGCGATGATGGATTGGCTGGCTCCGCGCCCCGGTCAGCGTCTGCTGGATGTGGCAGGCGGCACCGGCGATGTGGCGTTTCGGTTTCTGAAGCGCGCCAAAGGGTCCAGCGCCGTGGTCTGCGACATGACCGAATCCATGCTGATCGAAGGCCGCAAACGGGCCGAGGCTGACCAGCTGGCCAGCGCGCTGGACTGGGTGGTCGGGGACGCCATGGCCCTGCCCTTTACCGACAATTCCTTTGACGCCTACACCATCAGCTTTGGCATCCGGAACGTCACCCGCATTGCCGACGCCTTGTCCGAGGCCTACCGCGTCCTGCGCCCCGGTGGCCGCCTGATGGTGCTGGAATTCAGCCAAATCCCCAACGACATGCTGCAAAAGGCCTATGATCTGTATTCGTTCAACGTCATTCCCGTGATGGGGCAGGTCGTGGCCGGGGACCGTGACAGCTATCAGTATCTGGTCGAATCAATCCGCAAGTTCCCCTCGCAAGACGCCTTTGCCGCCATGATCCGAACCGCGGGCTTTGGGCAGGTGAAATACCGCAACCTGACCATGGGGATCGCGGCGCTTCATTCGGGCTGGAAGGTCTGATGCGGGGTCCGCACAACTTTTGGCGGCTGGTGCGCACCGGGGCGACCTTCGTGCGCACCGGCGCGATGTCCGTCGTGCTGGAAGCGGTCGATGCCCCGCCGCGTTTGCGCTGGGTGCTTTGGGCGGTCAGCTGGCCGTTCAAGGCACTGGGCCTGCGCGGCGATCCCGCCTTGCCGCCCCTGACCCGCGCGCTGACAGCCCTTGGCCCGGCCTATATAAAATTCGGTCAGATCCTGTCCACGCGGTCCGATATCGTGGGCGAGGTTCTGGCCGAGCAGTTGAAATACCTGCAAGACAAACTGCCGCCCTTTCCGATGGCCGAAGCCCGCGCGATGATCGAAGCCGAACTTGGCGCCCCGGTGGAGGTGCTGTTCAGTGAGTTTTCCGAACCCGTCGCCGCCGCCTCTATCGCGCAGGTTCACCGCGCGACGGTTCGCGAAACCGGGCGCGATGTGGCGGTCAAGGTGCTGCGTCCCGGCATCGAACGCGCCTTCCGCCGCGACATTGACGCCTTCTATCTTGCCGCCGAAGTGATTGAATTTCTTGCCCCTTTCTCGCGCCGTCTGCGTCCTGTCGATGTGATTTCCCATTTCGAGGGCGTCGTCATGGGAGAGTTGGATCTGCGGCTTGAAAGCTCTGCCGCCAGCGAGTTTGCCGACAACACCAAAGGCGATGCGGGCTTTCAGGTGCCCAAACCGGTCTGGGCGCTGTCGGGCCGCGCCGTGATGACGCTGGATTGGGCCGAGGGGATTTCGCTGGCCGACAATGCCGCGATTGATGCCGCCGGCCATGACCGCCCGGCGCTGGCGCAGCGGGTGCTGGGGCTGTTTCTGGCCCATGCCCTGCGCGACGGGCTATTTCACGGCGACATGCATCAGGGCAACCTGAAGGTGGCGGCCAATGGCGATATCATCGCCTATGATTTCGGCATCATGGGCCGGATCGACGAATACACCCGCCGCGTCTATGCCGAGATCCTGATGGGCTTTATCAGCCGCGATTACCGCCGCGTTGCCGAGGTTCACTTTGAAGCCGGTTATGTCCCCGCCATCCACGACATCGACGAGTTTTCGCGCGCCCTTCGTGCGGTGGGCGAGCCGATTTTCGGCATGGATGCCACCCGCATGTCTATGGCGCGGCTTTTGTCGTTTCTATTCGAAGTGACCGAAAAATTCGGCATGGAAACTCGCACCGAACTGATTTTGTTGCAGCGCACCATGGTCGTCGTCGAAGGGGTCGCGCGCGAACTGGACCCGCAAATCAACATCTGGTCCACAGCGCAGCCGGTTGTGCAATCCTATATCAGCCGCAACATCGGCCCGCTGGCCACCCTGCGCGATCTGGCCCGCACCGCGCGGGTGTTGTCGCGTTTTGGCCCGCGCTTGCCGCAACTGGTCGAATCCGCCCTGATCCGACAAGCCGAGGCCCCCGCCGCCCCGAAAACCCGCACCCGCCCGCGCCGCCGCTGGTTGGTGCTGACGGTTCTGGCCGCTTTGGCGCTGGGGTTTGCGCTGGGTCAGATCGCTTGAGGTTACTGCACCGTCGCAGGGGGTCGCAGCGCGGTCACATACAGCGATGGCACCTCGACCCCGCCGTCGAACACCAGCGTCGTACCGCTGGGGCTGGACCGGACCTCTTCGACGACGGCGTAATGTTCAATCTCGGTTTCGCCCAGCAGTTCATCCCCGGAATAGCTTTCCAGCGACAGGCTGTACAACTCTGCGGGCAGGGGCGCGCCTTCTGCATCGGTCGGGGTCCAGTCGTAATCCGCGGTGGAGACTGGAATTTCCTGCCGCCCCACCTCTGCCCCGGTGGAATCGGTCACCACCAGCACCGCCTTGTCCGCGATGGACGCCGGGTTGGGCGACAGCGTGATCGGCGTGCTGCCGTCATATTGCACCGGCGCAGCAACCCGCACCTCATTCCCGATCCAGCCGACCATATCCGCCATGCTGGACAGGTTCATCGTCGTGGTCAGGCTGGTCAGCAGATCGTTGGTTTTCACCTGCTGTTCCACGCTGGAAAACGTCGCCAGCTGCACGGCGAATTCGTTGGCATCCATCGGGTCCAGCGGATCCTGATTCTGGATCTGGGTCGTCATCATCACCAGAAACGTCTCATAGTCGGAATTAACCGTCGAATCCGCGGCGGATCCTTGCGGGATCGTGCTGGGCGGGGCGCCGGTGGGGGTGTAAACTTCCATCTGGGGATCCTTTCAAAGCCGAAGATTAAGCCCGCCAGCCGCACCGCGCGGCGGGGGGGCGACGGGAAACTGAATGGGGGCGGGAAGGGGCATCTGCACCATCCCCTCATCCGGCGGCGGGGTCGGGGTTTGCTGGGGCGGTCCGTCCCAATGGCCAAAGCCCAAAGCAGAGCCGGAAAACCCCATGGCCTGCAAATCGTCCAGCAGTTGGTCGGCATGACGGCGCAAAAGATCCATGGTTTCAGGCCGTTCTGCCATCACGACAATCTGCACGCCCTCACCCCTTTGGGTGATTTCAAACCGCAACCGCCCCAGTTCGGCGGGGTCCAGCAACAATTCGGCCCGATCCTCGGCCTGCGACAGGATCAGATGCGCGACCTGGTGCGTCATCACCTCGGGGGCAATCCGCAGCGGCGCATCGCGCAGCGCCAGGGGCAGGGGCTGCTGAATGTCCTGCAACGGGGTCAGCGACGGCGGGACAGGATCTGGCGCGGTCTGATCTGGCGGCAGGTCAAGAGCAAGCGCGCTGGCATCGGCGGGCAGGATAACCGCCGGCGAGGGCAGATCCTTCGCCGCCACCTCGGGCGAAGTTTCTGGCACCAGATCCGGCTTGGAAATGTCGGCGCGGGCATCACCGGGACCGAACTCGACCCTTGGCGCGGTGCGGGGTAGCGACGCCGGGTCCAAACCAACCCCGCCCAAAGGCATCAAAGCGGCGCTGTTTGAACCCGGAACCGGCACCGCCGCGACAGGCCGATCCAGACGAACCGATTCGGACCAGCGAAACTCTGTCGCCATCTGCCGCGACAGTGGAAAGGCCAGCAGCGGCACAGTAGGGGCAATGACCACCAGCGCCACGCCGGGCAGGGCCATCGACGCAAGATCGACTTTGGAACCGGGGAGCGGAGTGATCGGCACCTCTGCCTGCGGACCCTTTGTCTTAGGATCCGACAGCAGCCCGCGCAAAGGCGAAGGCAGCGTAACGTCACGGTCCGGCACATCCTGCGCAACGGCCACCGCGAACCGTGTGTCACTAAAGGGTAAAGGGAGGTCCGCGCCCCGCTGTTGCATCCTTTCTGACCGGTCACTGAATATCGGATCAAGTCGCTGTTTGGCGTCAATCATACCAGCCAGAATAGGCTCGGGGATCGGACCCAATTCCGCAACCTGCGCCGCGGAAACACCCGCATCCACCGAGGAAGTCACTGGACCCGCCACAGGATTTTCCCCAACCAACGGGGCCCCAACCGCGACAAAAGGCAGGGTGAAGCCAGACGGCACCGCCACTTCTGCAACCCCATCTGCCGTCTCAATCCCGCCCGCGCTGCTGTCCGCCACCGGCACGGCAATGCCGCCAACCAAAGTGTCCGGGACAAGTTCGACCGGACTGCGCAGGTCGGGAAGCGCCGCCACCGGGGTTGCAACCAGCAAACCGCTTGCGTCCGGGACGCCCTCTGCCGGCCCTTCCTTAACCACCGGGTCCAGCGCGGCTTCAAAGGCCGCCGCATCCTTGGCCAGATCCATGACCGGGGCCTGACCCAGCGGAACCCGCACCTCACCTAGCTGCATCACTTCGATCATTGCGCCCCGACTTCTGCCGTTCCTTTCCCGATCTAGCCCGCCACTGGTTACCATCTGTTTACCGCCACCTGCGATAACCGTGAAAATCCTTTGCGTCCGGAGCATTCCAATGCCGCCCGTCCTTCCCCGTGCCCCCCTGCCCGTGCCGCAGACGATGTCGGCAGACCGTACGCTTCTGCTGAAACAGAAATCGGCAGAGCTGGAGGCTGCTTTTCTGGCGGAAATGCTGTCGTTCACCGGATTGGGTGACACTAAAGGCACCATGACCGGCGGCATCGGAGAGGAGCAGTTCGCGTCCTTCCTGCGCGCCGAACAGGCCAAACTGATGGTGGCCAAGGGCGGCATTGGTCTGGCGGAACAGATTTTCCAGTCTTTGATGAAACATGAAAATGGATAGCCAAGCCCTCTTACATGACAGCCTGACCGCGCTGCACCGCGCATTGCTGGCCGGTGATTTCCGCGCGATGACTGGGCTGACCCAACAGATCGAACGGCATCTGGACGGGGGCGCGGCGCAGGGCCTGGACGCGACGGCGCTCGCCCGGCTGCGCTGTCTGGCCAATGAAAACGCGGTGCTGTTGCGGTCTGCACAGCGCGGGTTGCGCGCCGCCCAGCGCCGGATTGCCGAAATTCGCGGCGTGGCCACCGGGCTGACCACCTATACCGCTGGCGGTCAGCGCCGGACCAGCGCGCCCGCGTCAGGGCCCGACCGCCGCGTCTGACCTGCGCCGACGCAACCCCCCGGCCAGCCTCAAATTCTTCTAAAATCCCACGAATCTTCTCGCCACATTCCCGACAGTATTAGCACTCCGTTAGAAGTTCCGGGGCTTGATACAGGGGCATCCCAGGTGGGGTGGCGCGATTTGGGCGGGGGCCTAAGACGCAAGGAAAGAACGCCGCCTTTGCCATCGGGTAAGATGGTGCAACATGCCGGGTCGAATATGCCCGACCCTCCGAAAGGAATTCGAAATGACGTCCATTTTGACGAACACCAGCGCGATGGTTGCGCTGCAAACCATGAAGTCGATCAACAAGAACATGGCGATGACCCAATCCGAAATCGCCACCGGCAAGGTGGTGAACTCGGCCAAGGACAACGCTGCGGTCTGGGCCATCTCGAAGGTGATGGAATCGGATGTGAAGGGCTTTAAGGGGATTTCCGACTCTTTGGCGCTGGGCACTTCGACGATTTCCGTGGCCCGTCAGGCCGCCGAAACCGTCACCGATCTTTTGACCGAGATGAAGGGCAAGATCGTCGCCGCCCAGGAGGACAACGTTGACCGCGACAAGATCCAGACCGACGTTCTGGCCCTGCGCGAACAGATCAATTCGGTCATCGGCGCGGCGCAGTTCAACGGGCTGAACCTGGTCAATGGTTCCCAAGGGACGGTGGACGTTCTGGCCTCGCTTGACCGCAGCGGCACCGGGGTCACGGCCTCGTCGATCACGGTGACGGCGCAAAACCTGTCAACCGGCGGCTATCTGGCCAACAATGTGTTCGGCGCGGGGGCAGGGGCTGCGGTGGTGTCGGGCGATGCGGACACCTTCGTTCTGTCGCTGGACAAGGCCGGCGGCACGGATGCGATCACCATTCAGGATGGCGCAACGGCCTGGGCAGCGGGCGATCAGATCTCGATGCGCATCGGGGACAAGACCGCCACCTACACCATTTCCGAGGCTGACGTCGCCTCGGGCAACAACACGATTTCGGATCTGGTGGCGGTGGGGCTGAAAAACTCCATCGACTCCCTTGGGATTGCGGATCTGACCGTCGATTTCGACAGCGCCAGCCCCGGCGTTCTGACCTTTACCAACGCCGGGACCACCGACCTTTCGGTCAGCGGTCAGTTCAAGAACGTCAACTCGGGCGGTCTGGGGGCCTTGGCCTCGATTGACGTGTCGACGGCGACGGGGGCGGAAACCGCGCTTGCCAGCGTCGAAACCCTGCTGGAAGCGTCGATTGACGCCTCGGCGGCCTTTGGTTCGGCCCAATCCCGGATCGAGATTCAGGCTGAATTTGTCGGCAAGCTGACCGATGCTTTGCGCGCCGGGATCGGGTCCATGGTCGATGCCGACCTTGAGGAGACTTCGGCACGTTTGCAGGCCCTTCAGGTGCAACAGCAGCTGTCCACCCAGGCCCTGTCGATCGCCAACCAGCAGCCGCAAAGCGTGCTGGCCCTGTTCAAGTGATCCTTCGGGCCGGGGCAATTCCCCGGCCCACCCTTCCCCTTTCCCTGACCCCAAAGGATAAACCGTGTCCGCAGCACAATCCGCCCAGCGCGCTTATGCCCGCAAGGAGGCCCCGACGCGAACGGCCCGCACGTTGGAATATGACCTGTTGGCGCAGGCCACCCAGCGCCTGTCGCTGGCCTGGCCCGACCGGCGGCAAAACTTTGCAGCACTGGCCACCGCGCTGAACGACAACCTGTCCATCTGGTCGACGCTGGCCGCCGATGTGGCCGATCCCGCCAATGGCCTGCCGCCCGCCCTGCGCGCGCGCCTGTTCTACATCTATCAGTTCACCGAAAAGCACAGCCGCGACGTTCTGACCAACAACGCCAGCGTCGAGGTGCTGACCGACATCAACACGGCCGTGATGCGCGGCCTTCGAGGAGAGGCGAGTGCAGCATGAGCGGTCTTGTCTTGAAACTTGGCCCGCATGAGCGGGTTTTGATCAACGGCGCGGTCATCGAAAACGGTGAAAAACGCTCACGCCTTGCGGTGATGACGCCCAACGCCAACATCCTGCGTCTGCGCGACGCCATCAACCCGGGCGAGGTGACGACGCCGGTCCGCCGGGTCTGCTATATCGCGCAGCTGGTGCTGTCTGGTGACGCCGACGCCGGTGAGGCGCGCCTGCAACTGCTGCGCGGTATTGAACAACTGTCGCAGGTGCTGACCGATTTCGACAGCCGCCAACAGTTGACGGCAGCCTCGCGCGCGGTGCTGGATGATCAGCATTATCAGGCGCTTAAAGCTCTGCGCAGCCTTCTGCCGCGCGAGGAACGGCTTATGGCCGCCCACGCATCATGACCTTCACCCCGGCGATCATCGGCACGGGCTATGCAGGCTGGGTGGCGCTGAAACGCAGCCAACCCCAGCAGACCGCGACCATGGTCAACTCTGCCGAAATTCGCCGGGATGAGGATTACTTTCGCGCCAAGATTGGCAGCGTCAAAACCGCCGAGGATCTGGTCAACGACCGCCGCCTGTTGAAGGTCGCGCTGACGGCTTTCGGGCTGGAAGGCGACATCAACTCCAAGGCGTTCATCAAGAAGGTGCTGACCGACGGCACCCTGAAGCCAGAGGCTTTGGCCAACAAGCTGTCCGACAAGCAGTATCTGAAACTCTCTGCCGCCTTCGGCTTTGGCGATTTCACCACGCCGCGCACGCAATTGTCCGATTTCGCGGACAAGACCCTGGCGCTGTACCGCGCCCGCACCTTCGAATCCGCCGTCGGGGCCACGAATGGGGATTTTCGTCTGGCTTTGAATGCTGAACGAGAGATTGCCGCGCTGGCGGGCCGGACCCTGGGTGAGGATACCAAGTGGTTTACCATTCTGGGCAATGCGCCGATGCAGACCGTGCTGCAAACCGCGCTGGGGCTGCCCTCCTCCATCGCCTCGATGGATCTTGACCAGCAGTTGCGCGTGTTCAAGCAAAGGGCCGAGGCGGTGTTCGGATCAAGTTCGGTGTCGCAATTCACCGATCCGGGCAAGCTGACCAAGCTGCTGAAAACCTATCTGCTGCGCAGTGAGGTGGCGGCCTATGACGCCCAATCCTCCAGCGCCAATGCCGTGCTGTCGATGCTGCAACAAACCGCCGATCTGGCCCGGAACCGGAGGTTCTAACCGGCGACTGCGCGGTTGGGCGGTCGAGGGGTCGTTTGCGGAGTGACTCCCCGCTCCTTAACTTTGCTTATATCCCACACGGACTTGACCACTGGGCACGAATTGGGTCCGCCCTGCCAACGGCGCACATCAGGCGGGGACCAATTTAGGCTTCCTCAGACCACAATCCCCGCCTAAGTCTCCGACCCCCGGACATAACGTGCGCGGTCAAAACCAAACCCTCATCCCCGCGCCTTGGCAAGAACCTCGTCCAACCGGGCAAAGCTGCCGCTGACACCCTCGGACGGCGCGGCCTCGGCCAGGAAGCGATCCAGACCCGCCCAAACCCGGATTGCGGCGTCGATCACCGGGTCGGACCCTTTGGCATAAAGTCCGGCCTGAATCATCATCTCGGCCCGGTCATAGGCACCCAGATAGCGCCGCGCGTCGGCAATCAACGCATTTTCCGCCGCATCAGCCGCCTCGGGCAGGCTGCGGCTGACTGATCGCAGCAGGTCAATCGCCGGATAACGCCCCCGCTCGGCAATTTTTCGGTCCAGAACCACATGGCCATCCAGCACCCCGCGCAGAATATCTGCCACCGGTTCATCCATATCTGACCCTGCCACCAAGACCGAAAACACCGCCGTAATGTCGCCCGCCCCTTCCGGCCCCGGCCCGGCGCGTTCGGCCCAGCCCATGATCGTCGGGCTAAGGGACGGCGGATAGCCGCGCAGCGATGCCGCCTCCCCGACCGACAGGGCCACTTCACGATGCGCCTCGGCAAAGCGGGTCACGCTGTCGGCCAGCAGCAGGACATGCATCCCCAGATCGCGAAAATGCTCGGCCACGGCCATCGCGGCCCAGGCGCAGCGCCGCCGCATCAGCGCCGACTGGTCCGAGGTCGCCGTCACCACAATCGCCCGCGCCAGCCCGTCTGGCCCCAAAACCCGTTCGGTAAACTCGCGCAATTCGCGGCCCCTCTCTCCGATAAGGGCGATGACCACAAGATCCGCTTCGACCCCGCGGGCGAACTGCGCCAGAAGCGAGGATTGGGGGGGGGGGGGGGGGGGGGGGGGGGGGGGGGGGGGGGGGGGGGGGGGGGGGGGGGGGGGGGGGGGGGGGGGGGGGGGGGG
>JANNBI010000128.1:0-2206 GCA_031385345.1 Paracoccaceae bacterium
CCGGCATCGACCTGGACGCGACCGATCTGAAGCTGAATGAGTTCGACGATTATGCACTGGAGGAGGCGATTCTGCTGGCCGAGGCGACGGGGGCCGAGGTGATTGCGATGGCGGCGGCGGGGGACGGGGTGGACCGGATGTTGCGCACTGCCCTGGCCCGTGGCGCCCACCGGGGCGTGCGGATCGAGACCGAGGCGGGTCCGCTGTCGGCGCGGGCCTTTGCCCCGGCCTGTGCCGAGGCGGCGCGAGCGTTGGGGTTGGACCTGCTGTTGACGGGGGTTCAGTCGGCGGATGACCTGCACGGGCCGTTGACCGGGTACCTGGGGGCGGAACTGGGGTGGCCCTTTGCTGGGGCGATTGCGGGGGTTAAGATCGACGGAAACCGGGCGGTGGCGCGGCAGGAGTATAGCGGGGGGCGCGCGGCTGACCTGTCGCTGGCCCTGCCCGCTGTGCTGGGCATTCAGGCGCCGTCGCGGCCGATGCGCTATGTGTCGGGGTCGCGGATGCGCGAGATGATGAAGGCGCCGCTGGAGGCGTTGGGGGCGACGGCCACGGTTGGAGTCAATCGGGTTGTTGCGCTGGATGAGCCGCGCAGTTCATCGCGGGCCCAAATGTTCGACGGGGATGCGGCGGCGATTGCGCGGTCGGTCCTGAACGTTCTGGCCGAACGCGGCCACATCAAGGTTTGAAGGACAATCCCATGCCCAATATTCTTGTCTGCCTTGAGACTGTCGACGGCCAACCGTCTGAAGCCTCGTTTGAACTGCTTGCCGTGGCGCGGGCCCTTGCGGATGCGCAAGGGGCGCGGGTTGAGGCGCTGGTGATCGGCCCCTTGGCGACCGATGCGCGAGGGAATCTGGGGGCGGCGGATCTGGTGCTGCATGTGGAGCACGAAGGTCTTGCCGCCTATCTGCCTGAGGCGCAATTGCGGGTGATGGCCCAGGCTATGCGCGAGCGGGACCCTGTTGCGGTGGTGATGTCCTATTCGACGATCGGGATGGAGATGGGCCCGGCCCTGGCCCATGAGACCGGGCGGGAGTTGATCAGTTATTGCCGCCGGGTCGAGGTGGAGGCTGACGGGTTTGCGGCGGTCAGCCTGATTTATGCGGGGCGGCTGGAGGCCAGGAGTCTTGTGCCGACCCGGACGATCTTTGCGATGATTCCGGGGTCTGCCGATGCAAGTGCCGGGCGGCGAGCGGGGTCGCCGGAGGTTGTTTCGCTGGCCCAGATGCCGGACCTGACGGGCCTGCGCAGCGCCGTTCTGGCGCGGCATGCGCCGCAGGCTGGTACTGTCGACCTGACCAAGGCCGAAAGGATCGTCTGCGTCGGTCGGGGCCTGGGCGGCAAGGAGAACCTGGCGGAGGCGGAAAATTTTGCCGCGCTGATTGGTGCCGAGATTGCTGGCAGTCGGCCTGTCATTGACAGTGGTTGGCTGCCTCGGGAGCGGCAGGTGGGCAAGTCTGGCCAGCGGGTGGCGCCGAAGCTGTACATCGCGTTGGGGGTTTCGGGTGCGCCGGAACATCTGGAAGGCATGAGCAAATCGGACTGCATCATTGCCATCAACAGCGATCCGGCTGCCCCGATTTTCGACAAGGCCCATTACGGCGCCTCGGCGGATATGTTCGAGGTCTTGGCCGAACTGGTTGATGCGCTGGAGGCCCGAGGTTGACCGTGCCCTATCACACACCGGTTCTGTGGCTGCTGACCCTTGCCGCGCTGTCGATTTTCCTGTGGCGCATGGGGCGGCGGATGCGGCCGATGTGGGCCGCACCTGCCGACCCGCGCCGTGACCGCCCGTTGGAGCGGTTGCGCGGGGTTTTCGAGGCTGTGGGGTTGCACCGGCGGCTGCTGCGGTTCCGCCTGTCGGGTGTTTTGCACCTGATGATCTTTAGCGGGTTTCTGGTGCTGTTCACGGCGATCATCGACGCCTTTGGGTCGGGGCTGATCCCAGGTTTCAGCCTTGCGGTGGTTGGGGGGAATAGTTGGATTGCCCTGCTGCAAGAGGTCTTTGCGGTAGCAATGTTGGCCGGGCTGGCGCTGGCCGTCTGGCACCGGTTTGTGATGAAACCCGCGCGGTTCCAGGGGTCAAATCAGCGCGATGCGGTGGTGATCTATGTGCTGGTCGCGACGGTGGTCACGACGATGCTGATGGAATTTGCAACCTCGGTCGCGGCGGGGGGTGACCCTTCGGCGGCGTGGCGGCCTG
>JANNBI010000152.1:0-5383 GCA_031385345.1 Paracoccaceae bacterium
TGATGTTCGCAGTTGGAGCAGACGTTCAGATTGTCGGCCAGTTCGCGGTGAAACAGCATGGTTCCGCATTCGGTGCATTTGGTCCACAGATTTTCCGGCACTTCCCGGCGCGAGAAGAGCGAGTTGATCTTCGGACGAACGTAGTTGGAAATCCAGTTCATGCGGGACGCCCCTTTGGTCATGCTTTGGCCTTCGAGATAAGGAACTGCACCGGGAATTGCAATCGCGCGCTTGGCGGCGGCTGGCTTGGCCCCCTACCGGGGGCTTGGGCGCGCTGCCCGCCCCGCGTGATTGGCCTTGAGCCGACAGCCCCCTGTCCCTACTGTAGCCCAAAACCCCGATGTCAACGACGGAGCCAACCGAGTGACGCCCAGACCTGCCCCTTTCGCCCCCCGTTTGCGCGCCTTTGCCAAAGGTTGGCGCGGGATTGCCATTGGTCTGGCGCTGCTGGGGCTTGCTGCCTGCGTGCCCGGCCTTCCCGGCAGCGGCCCGGCGCGGATTGCGCTGTTTGGCGGCAGTCTGATTGTCGCGGCCCCCTATGGCTATTGCATCAATCCTGAAACCGCGACGCAGACCGGCGATCTGGCGGTGGTGCTGATCGGGCGCTGCCGGGACGGGTCGCAGGCGGCGGCGGCGCTGGTGACGGTCACGGTCGGGCCGCCGGGATCGGCGGCGGTTCTGGCGGCGGGTGGGCCGGAGCTGGCGGCGTTTTTCACCTCGGCGCAGGGGCGTGCGACGCTGGCGCGCAGCGGCAAGGCCGCGGATGTGACGATCAGTCGGGCGGTGATGGCGGGGGGTGATTTCGTCATGCTGCTGACCGACCGCTCTGCCGGCACTTATTGGCGCGCGATCACTGGTCTGCGGGGCCGGATCGTGACCGTGTCGGCGGCGGGCACCGATGCGGTGACCCTGACCCCCGAATCCGGCCGCGACGTGCTGAACGCCACCTTGGCCGCCCTGCACAGCGCCAACCCGCCAACCAACCCAGCCGCGACCCAGCCAGTGACCCCACCCGCCAATCCGCCAGCAAACCCACCCTCCAGTCCCGCGCCGTGATCCCGCCCTGCACCCCGGATCCTGCAAACCCGCCGACACAGCCGTCAGTATTTCACCGACAGGCGCCAAACTGGGATGGCCTATTAACGATTAACCGACAATAAAGGACAGAGTCCTGAATTGTTGCGCCAACCGCGACAATCCCCGCCAGATGTGAGACTTCGTTGGAATGAAACGGCTGATTGAACGGGTGCTGAAACGTCGAACCCTGCGCTATTGGCAGGATACGGCGGATGCCGCCCCCGCCGCCCAGATGGATGACTTGCGCGCCATGCGGTCTGCGGCGCGCGCGCTGCGGCGCAATCTTGACCGCGTGATCCACGAAGCCGAACATCGGCTGTCCCTGCCGGTCATCGGGTCCAACGTGATCCGCAAACCGCTGGGCACCGATTGGTCCTGGCGGCCCGACCTGTGGAAGGGGCAGATTCCGGTGCCGGGTTTTGCCTCGGTCCAGCCACGCGCGCAGGTCTGCGACGGGGCCACGATCTTTCACGATTGTAGGCGGTCCGAACTGACTGTCCGCCAGATCCGCAACACGCGTGAGGCTGATATCGCCCCTTTCGGGTTTCGCATGGATGTGTTCCGCTTTGACGGGTCGTTCCTGTCGCTGGTGCTGGATCTGCCCGAAGGGGCGGCGCGCGGGCTGAAACTGCGCCACCTGATCAAGTTGGATGTCATCGTCGAGATGGAAAAACCGCTGGAGATTTTCGCGCGGCTGAACATCAAACATGGCCCCAATGTCGAACAGATCGTGCGCGAACTGCCGCTGAACGCCGAAGAATGTGCGGTGGAATTCGACCTCGCCTATACCAAGATCAACGAAAAGCGCGTCGAAAAGCTGTGGGTCGATCTGATCTTTGAAGGTCCAGAGATGAACCAGATCATCCTGCGCGATGTCACCGTAACCCGCCGCCCGCGCGCCGAACTTTGAAGGCTGGCCCATGCCCGACACCAAACTGACCAAAACCCGCATCCGCGCCGGCATCTGGGAGGGTGTTTTGCGCGGACAGACCACGCCGCCAAGCCTGGAAGTGGTGCTGCAAGGCCATATCATCCCCGGCGTCAGCCAGACCGCCATCCCCGATCGTCCCGGCGAATGGGCGATCCGGGTGCCGATCGCGCCCGAACACCTGTCCGAAGGCGTGCAGACCTATCTGATCCGCGATGCCGGCGGGTCCGAGGCGCTGGCGCATTTCACTGTCATCACCGGCGTCGCGATGGAGGATGACCTGCGCGCCGAGGTCGATTTGCTGCGTCAGGAGCTGGACATGTTGAAGCGCGCCTTTCGCAGACATTGTTTGGAAACCGCCGGGTAATGCGGCAAACTGGGCCAAACTGCCTCATCTTGGACTTATAATATCCCTGTAAAATATAGGATTTCGGCCGCAGCGTGTGTTTCTGCGCCTTCAACGATCCGTCATAATACCCCGGATAGGACGCGCTATCGCCCCGTTATCGCCCGAATTGGCGGGCAATAACGTCACATCTGCCCACGCTGCCTGTTTGGGGAAACCAATGGATCGTCTTACTGAAATGGAAGCTTTTGCTACTGTCGTGGACCAAGGGGGGTTCACCGACGCGGCAAAAAAGATGGGGATTTCAAAATCCGCCGTCTCAAAACACGTCTCGGCGCTGGAAGCGCGGCTTGGGGCGCGGTTGCTGAACCGCACCACCCGCCGGGTTTCTCCGACCGAGATCGGCCTTGCTTATTATGACCGCGCCCGCCGTGTGCTGAACGATGCCGGCGAAGCGGACGCGCTGGTCACCTCGATGCAATCGGCCCCCTCGGGTCTGTTGCGCATCTCGGTGGCCACAGATTTCGGGGTGAACCTGTTGTCACCGATTTTGGGGGAGTTTCTGCTCGAATACCCCGATATCACAGTGAATATGGTGCTGAACAACCGATATGTCGAACTGATTTCCGAAGGCTTTGACATGGCGATCCGGGTTGGGGAACTCGAAGATTCGTCATTGCGGGCCCGGAAACTGACCGACACCGCCAAGCGGATGATTGCCGCACCCAGCTATTTCCAGCGCTACGGTCGCCCGATGAAAATCGACGATCTGAACGAGCATAAGCTGTTGCACTATTCCAACCAAGCCAATGGCAACGTCTGGAAAGTCACCGCCACCTCGGGCGAAAAGCGTCAGGTCCGGTCAAACGGCTGGCTGACGGTGAACGATGGCCAGTCGCTGCTGAATGCCGCGGTGTCGGGTCTGGGGATCGCGTTCCTGCCGTCCTTTCTCTACGCCGAGGCGATGAAATCCGGCCAGGTTGAAGAGGCCATTCCCGGCCTGCCGACCGAAGTGCAGGGCATCTATGCGGTCTATCCGCCGGGACGGTTCACTCAACCCAAGGTGCGTGCGTTTATTGACTTCCTGGCGCGGCGTTTTGCCGACAAGGGCCCGGACAATTGGTAAGACTTACCTATTACGCAATTTAAAGGCGATATTTTAGCATATTCAGCGCGTTGAGGTCACTATAACCTCGACGCGCCGATTTTTTGTCTGGCCCTCGGGTGTGGAATTGGTGGCGCGCGGCGCCAGAAAGCCGACGCCTTCGGCCACGACCTGATCCGGACCAAGGTCGAACCGCTTGTCCAGCCAGCGCCGCACCGAGTCTGCACGGCGTTTGGACAGGGCCAGATTGCCCGCCAGCCCCCCGGTCGCATCGGTATGTCCCACCAGCGCCACCGTCACCGATGGATTGGCCACCAGCCAGCCGCCCAGATCCTGCAAACTGGCGTAATCGCCGGGCGCCAGATCGGCGGTCCCCGGTGGAAACACCAGATCGTCCAGCGCCACGCCGCCGTTTTGGATCAGGCTGGCCAGCAGGGCACCCTTGGGCGGGGCAAGGACGGGGGCAAGCGGGGCATCGGGCAAAATATCGGTTGGCCCGGCCCCCGCCAAAGGCGCGGCCTTGGCCGCGGGTTGCGCCTGCGCCGCTGTCTGGTCCGCGTCCTGCGGCAGAACCGTGGTGATTTGCAGATACAGCAGCCCCGGCCCCCGGCTGATCAGCAAGGCGCGGTGTTCAGCGCCTTTTGCCCCCGGCTTTTGCATCGCCAGATAGCGGAAATCGCCCAGATCAACGTGCATTTCCGGCTCGGCCAGAACCGGGATGGCAAAGCGAAAGTCAAAGCCGCCACAATCCGCCGTCGCACAGGCGAAACCGGGCTGGAACCCGAGGGCCTGCAAGTCGGTCTGAAGCCGCGTCATAAGTTGCAAAGTGTCCATGCCCATGGCGGGGATTTGCCAGCCGGTTGTGGTCACAGCGCCGTCGATCCGCAGGGCGGGCAAGCCACCCGTCGCGGTCCAGGGTCCGGTGGCGATCACGCCCAGACCCGGCGCTGCCTGAGTCTGGCCCAGTTGCACCGAGCCCTGTGGCAGGTCTTGCGCCACCAGCGGCGATGCTGCCAAGCAAGCGGTCACCAGCATCGCCCGCCCGATCACAGCGGCGCCTTGCGATAGTGATACTGGCCCACCACCGCCATTCCCAAAGCCTCGTACAGCGCGCGGGCCGGGGCATTGGCCTGCGTCACCGCCAGCGCCAAAGTCTGCGCACCCTGATCCTGCGCGCATTGCCCCGCCGCCCGCATCAGGTTCTGCGCCGCGCCTATCCGGCGCAGGTCGGGCAGTACATGCAACGCGTGGACAAAGGCCACCCCGCCCGCCAGCGCCACAAACACCACCCCGGCGGCGCG
Source organism: Paracoccaceae bacterium (assembly GCA_031385345.1). Taxonomy (GTDB): domain Bacteria; phylum Pseudomonadota; class Alphaproteobacteria; order Rhodobacterales; family Rhodobacteraceae; genus CAIYZT01. The sequence continues at coordinate 4,758 of JANNBI010000152.1, forward strand.
GTCGCGTGCGCGGCCCAGAACCGCCACCTTCGGCCCCGCCGCACGGTCCATGATCGCCAGACGCTCTGCCCCGATCTGGCCGTCCAGCCACAAGGTCCGCGCGATGGCCATCGGTGGCCAATGCGGAAAACTGGTCATCGGCGGCGGGCCGTCCCCGGCAATACGGGCGCTGTCGGCGGCATAGATCACCACAGGATCCTTGACCGCATAGCCGCGCGCCGCCAGCGCCTGATCAAGGCCCTTATCCTGTGGGGTCAGCATGAACAGCGGGTCTTGCTCCATGTCGCGCATCGCAATCTCGGCCCCAGTCAGGGCATCCTCGGTCACATCGGCGGCGTCGAAGCCTTTGGTCAAGGTCGCGGCGGACACCCTTTGCCCGCCCCCCGCCCCACGCCGCAGGGTGAAGGGGCCGTGATGCAGCACCTGTGCGGGGGGCCATGAAGCCTCCATCAAAGACGCCTCCATCGGTGCCGCCATCAGGGCCTCGGGGTCGCTCATCCCGGAAAGGCCGCGCGCAGGGCGTCCATCGCGGAGTCGAGGCTGTCGGCATCGGTGCCGCGCACCACCAGATTGGTGCCAAAAATGCCGTCCTGCTGAAACGGATAGGATCCCATCGACAGATCGGG
>JANNBI010000176.1:0-15585 GCA_031385345.1 Paracoccaceae bacterium
CTGGCACGATGTCGAAGCGCCGGTTCTGGCCAATGTCTATCAGCGGTTCATCGGGGCGATCCGGGGCGAAAACCCGCCCGATCCCGATTTCGCCCGCGCTGCCATGCTGCAACGCCTGTTGGACCGGGCCGAACAATCGGCAGGCCAGCTTGGCACCAGTCTGAAGGTCTGAATTTGACCCGTTTCTTCCAAAAGGCGCCCTTGGGGGCGTCTTTTCTTTTGCCGGGCGTCTTTTTTCTGAATTTTCCCCGGCCCGGCGACGGAACCGAACCGCTACAACGTTTATATAGAACATTTGATTGAAATGAGGGGCATCATGGCGTCACCAAAGGGCTATTCAGGAACCCAGATCCTGCTGCATTGGGGCATCGGCCTGATGATCATCTTCCAGCTGATCTTTGGCGAGGCGATGGGCACGGCCTGGCGCTCGGTTGAAAATGGCACGGTGCCGGTGATGGGCACGATGGTCTGGGCGCATATTCTGGTGGGCGGTGCGGTGCTGGCGCTTGTGGTCTGGCGTCTGGCCCTGCGCCTGACGCGCGGTGTTCCGCCCCCGCCCGCGACCGAGACCAAGCCGTTGCAACTTGCCGCCCATGTCGCGCATTCGGCGCTTTATGCGCTGATGGTGCTGTTTCCGGTCACCGGTCTGGCGGCATGGTTCGGCGGTGTGGCCCAAGCGGCCGAGGTGCATGAAATGTTGAAGCCGGTGATCATCATCTTGATCGTGCTACATCTTGTGGCAGCACTTTGGCATCAGTTCTGGGTGAAAGACAATCTTCTGGCCCGGATGAAAACCCCGCAGGCCTAAGGTTCGGGGGGCTACATCCCCAAAAACACCTCGACCGTTTCTTCAAACTCGCGCGGGCGTTCGGCATGCAGCCAATGCCCCGCGCCTTCCAGTTTGGCAAAGCGGGCATGGGGAAACATGGCGCGGATCGCCTCTCGGTGTTCGGGCAGGACATATTGGCTGGCCCCGCCGGTCAGAAACAGCGCCTTGCCTTCAAAGGTGCCGATGGTGCCGGGCCAGCCGACGATCTTTGGCATCTCGGCCTCTAGCACGTCGAAATTCAGTCGCCAGCGCGGACCGCCTTGCGCCCTAAGATCCAGCGATTGCAGGAAAAACGCCCGCAGGCCGGGGTCGTCGATAAGGGCTTGCAGCCGACGGTCCGCCTCGCCCCGCGTGGTCAACCCGGTCAGATCCAGCGCGCGCATCGCGTGGATGTGCGGGCTTTGGTCGTGGCCATAGGCCACCGGCGCAATATCGGCCACCACCAGTTTGCGCAGCAGGTGGCCTTGGGTCAGCGCCAGTTGCATCGACGCCTTGCCGCCCATCGAATGGCCAAGCAGATCCGCCTTGCCGCCCAAAGCGCCAATCACCTCTGCCAGATCGCCCGCCATATCGTCATAGCTTTGGCCGGGCATCCAAGGCGACTCGCCATGGTTGCGCATGTCCACCGTCACCACATCTTGTGTCCGCGCCAGCCGTCGCGCGATCACCCCCCAATTGCGCCCCGACCCGAACAGGCCATGGGCGATGACCAAGGGCGGTCGGTCTGTCGGGCTTTCGGCGGGGTGGTGAACTTGGGACAACATCCCTAAAACTTACCCGCAGCCCCGCCGATTGACCAGAGGTTGCAACCCCACGCCAAGCGGGGATAGTCTGCGAAAAATGGGACCGGGTAGATGAGCGCGATCACACTTCAGCAAATGGCGGACCGCGTGGCAGAGCTGATGGAGGCGCGACTGGCCGTCAAAGGCCGGGGATTGTCCGAAAAGCTGCGGCGCGGCGGATCGAAACTGCCGCGCAAGATCCGCAAGGCCGCGCAGGATCTGGCAACCGCCGCCGAACGGGCGCAAAATCCCAAGCTGTTCCTGCAACTGGATCAGGCGGCGATTGCACTGGCCTATGACACCTGCCTGCGCCATCTGAACAGCCTGCAAAAATGGGATCGCCGCCGGGCGCTGGCCGAAGGCTGGGCGTTGTCGCTGGTTCTGTCGCTGATGTTTCTGGCCGCGCTGATCGTGCTTGTGCTGAATTGGCGGGGCTATCTGTAACCCCGTCCTGAAAAAGGCCCCGCCGAAGCAGGGCCTTTGGTCAGATCCCGTCAGATCCTAGATCAGTTCAAATCACAGACCCGGATAGATCGGAAAGCGCAGACACAAAGCCTCGACCTTGGCTTTGACCGCCGCCTCGACCTCGCCGTTGCCATCCTCGCCATGCGCGGCCAGACCATCGACGACTTCGACGATCCAGCGGCCAATATCGCGGAACTCCGCCTCCGCGAAACCGCGTGTGGTGCCGGCCGGGGTGCCCAACCGGACACCGCTGGTGATGGTCGGCTTTTCGGTGTCAAACGGGATGCCGTTCTTGTTGCAGGTGATATGGGCGCGGCCCAATGCCTTTTCGGTGGCATTGCCCTTCACGCCCTTGGGCCGCAGATCGACCAGCATCAGATGCGTGTCGGTGCCGCCGGTGACAATGTCCAGACCACCCTTCATCAATTGATCCGCCAGCGCCTGCGCGTTCTTGATCACTTGCGCCTGATAGCCCTTGAACTCTGGCCGCAACGCCTCGCCAAAGGCGACCGCCTTGGCCGCGATCACATGCATCAACGGCCCGCCCTGAATGCCCGGAAAAATCGCCGAGTTGACCTTTTTGGCAATCGCCTCGTCATTGGTCAGGATCATGCCGCCGCGCGGTCCGCGCAGGGTCTTATGCGTCGTTGTGGTGGCGACATGGGCATGGGGGAAGGGGCTGGGGTAATGCCCCGCCGCCACCAATCCGGCAAAATGGGCCATATCGACCAGCAGGTAAGCGCCCACCGAATCCGCAATCGCGCGCATGCGGGCAAAGTCGATGATGCGCGGAATGGCCGAGCCGCCCGCGATGATCATCTTGGGCTGATGCTCGGTCGCAAGCGCCTGCACCTGATCGTAATCCAGCGTCAGATCCTGCTTGCGCACGCCGTATTGCACCGCGTTGAACCATTTGCCCGACTGGTTGGGTGCCGCCCCATGCGTCAGATGCCCGCCCGCGTCCAGCGACATCCCCAGAATGGTGTCGCCCGGCTTGATCAGCGCCTGAAACACGCCTTGGTTGGCTTGGCTGCCCGAATTCGGCTGCACATTGGCAAAGGAACAGCCAAACAGCGCGCAGGCCCGGTCAATCGCCAGATTCTCTGCCACATCAACAAACTGGCAGCCGCCGTAATAGCGCCGTCCGGGATAGCCCTCGGCGTATTTGTTGGTCATCACCGACCCTTGGGCTTCCATCACGGCGCGGCTGACGATGTTCTCGGACGCGATCAGCTCGATCTCGTGGCGCTGACGGCCCAGTTCGGCGGTGATCGACCCGAAAACTTCGGGGTCGCGGGTGGCCAGGCTGTCGGTAAAGAAACCGGGGGTGGCGGACATGGGCGTCTCCTCCAGAAAGGGGCAAGGGCAGTGCTAAAGGGGTTCTAGGGCAAGGACCGCCCTTGGGGAAGGTGGGAAAGCGACGATATTTGCGGCGTTGTCGCCTTTGGCGGCAAAGGGCGCAGGCGCCCGGCGGGGCCTTGAGTTTTCGGGGGCGCGGCGCGATGCTGCACCCTCGGGCTCTGCCCCCGCAAAGAAAGAGAATCCCTCCGTGCGCTTTTCCAAGATCGCCTTCCGGGCCAGCGACGCCATAGCGGCGCAGGACGCCTTTCAGGCCCTGACCGCTGCCCATGACAATGTGCCGGTGGATCAGGCCGATGTGGTCGTGGCCCTTGGCGGTGACGGCTTTATGCTGCAAACCCTGCACGAGGTGCAAAAGCTGAAAATTCCGGTCTATGGCATGAACTGCGGCACCATCGGCTTTCTGATGAACACCTATTCGGACGAGGCTTTGCTGGACCGGCTGTCCGCCTCCGAAGAGGCGACGATCAACCCCCTGTCGATGAAGGCCACCGATGCCGACGGCGTGGTGACCAAGGCGCTGGCGATCAACGAGGTGTCGCTGCTGCGCGCCGGTCCGCAGGCGGCCAAGCTGCGCATCTTCGTCGATGGCAAGGAACGCATGCCTGAACTGGTCTGCGACGGGGTGCTGATTTCAACCCCTGCCGGATCGACAGCCTATAATTACTCGGCGCATGGCCCGATCATCCCGATCGGATCGGAAGTGCTGGCGCTAACGCCGATGGCGGCCTTTCGCCCCCGGCGCTGGCGCGGCGCCCTGCTGCCGAAATCCGCCCATGTCCGGATCGAGGTGCTGGACCCGCAAAAGCGCCCGGTCCGCGCCGATGCCGACACCCGCGCGGTACCAAATGTGGTGACGGTGCAAATAAGGTCCGACCCAAAGGTGCGCCACCGCATCCTGTTCGACCCCGGCCACGGTCTGGAGGAGCGCCTGATCGTCGAACAATTCGCCTGATCCGCCCTGAACCGATCCGCGCCACCCTCAGCGCATCCCGGCGCTAAGGCTCCTGCTTCCAGGCGTCGATCTTGCGGTACAGGGTGGACGGCGCCAGATCCAGCACCCGCGCCGCCTTCTGCACCGACCCGCCTTGCCGCTCCAGCGTGGCCTCGATCACCAGCCGTTCCACCTCGGCCAAGGGCCGGTCGGCCAGATCCTGCATCCGCAGAGCGGGCAGGGGTGGTTCGCTGTCGGGTTGCGCGCCTTGCAACGCCTCGGGCAGCATGGCGCGCGTCACCACCCCGCCCTTGTGCAGCACCGCGATTGACCGCATCACGTTCAGCAATTGCCGCACATTTCCCGGCCAGGGATAGCGCGCGAAGATCTGCATCACCTCGGGGTCAAGCCCGGAAAACATATGGCCCTCTTCCCGCCCGAACCGCCGCAGCGCGACCTGGGCGATCTCGATCACATCCGCGCCGCGGTCACGCAGGGCGGGCAGATGGATCGGCACCACGTACAGCCGGTAATACAGATCCTCACGCAACACCCCGCGCCGCACCGCCTCCAAGGGATCCTGCTGTGTGGCACATAGGATGCGCAGATTGACCCGGCGCGGTTTGCTTGCACCCACCGGCACCACCAATGAGGTTTCCAGAAACCGCAGCAATTTGGTCTGCACCGGCGGGGCCATTTCGCAGATCTCGTCCAGAAACAAGGTGCCGCCATCCGCCGCCTGCGCCGCCCCCGGCCTTTCGGCAATCGCGCCGGGAAAGGCCCCTTTCAGATGCCCAAAAACCTGCGAATCCATTTGCTCCGGCGCAATCGCCCCGCAATCCAGCGCGATGAACGGCCCTTTCGCGCGCAAGGACGCCGCGTGAATTGCCATCGCCGCCAGATCTTTGCCGGTCCCGCTTTCGCCGGTCAGAAACACCGTGGCATTCGACAGCGCCGCCGCCTCGATCCGCTTGTGCAAACTGACCATGGCGGCGGATTGACCGATCAGGCCATGCACCTCCATTCCCGGCCCCAAAGCACTGGGCAGGGCCGGGATCGACCGCGCCGCATCGCCCGGCCCCCCGATCTGCCGCAAAGCGGCGTTCAAAAGCCGTTGCGCATCAATCGGATGCAGCAAGGGCTGCACCTGATCCGACGCCATCTGCGACGCCTGCTGCGCATCGCGGAACACCGCCATGATCTGGGTTTGCGGCACCAACAACCGAATGCGCAACAGGACTTCGGCGGTCTCCTCGGCGGGCAGATCCATCATCAACACCGCGACCTTGCGTTCGCGCAGGGCCATCAGTGCCTCCAGCTTGGACCGGGCAAAGCTGATCTGAAAACTTTGCCGCCACACCGCCGGCGACAACAAATCGGCCAGGGTGCGCTGGGTTTCAATGACCAGAATCTCCGGCAATCCCGCCGGGTCCGCCATCAGCCCCGCCCCCGCCGCTGCAAGGGTCCGACCGCGCGGAATAAAGGCAAAGCCAAGGTCACCATCCGCCAAAACTGGCCCTTCGCACCGATTTTGTCCAAAGCCCCCCCTATCGCCTTCAATGTGGTCTAAATATCCCCCCCGGAGGGTCTGTTACCCCTTAGCCATAGGTCGAAACCGGCGTCCCCGCGATGGCCGACATGTTCAGCAGGCCCCGCGCGGTGATGGACGGCGTCACGATATGGGCGCGGTTGCCCATGCCCATCAGGATCGGCCCAACCTCCAGCCCTCCCGCCTTCATCTTCAGGATGTTTCGCGCCGTGGATGCGGCATCGGTAAAGGCAAAGACCAGAATATTCGCCGGCCCCTCCAGACGAGAGTTCGGGAAGATCCGCGCGCGCAATTCTGGGTCCAGCGCCACATCGACATTCATCTCGCCCTCATAGACGAAATCGACCTCGCGCGCTTGCAGCAGCTCCATCGCGCCGCGCATCCGCCGCCCGGAATCGCTGTCCAGATTGCCAAAGTTGGAATGGCTGCACAGCGCCACCTTGGGCGTCACGCCAAAGCGTTTGGCATGACGCACAGCGCCGCAAACGGTTTCGGCAATCTGTTCCGGCGTCGGCACCGGGTTGACGGCGGTATCCGCGATGAACAGCGGGCCATCTTCCTGAATCATCAACGACAGCGCCCCATGCGGGCGCAATCCGTCGCGCGCCAGCACCTGCCGGACATATTGCAGATGCCACAGATATTGCCCGAAGGTGCCGCAGATCAGGCTGTCGGCATCGCCGCGATGCACCGCAATCGCGCCAATCGCGGTTGAATTGGTGCGCAGCACCGCGCGGGCGATGTCTGGGGTGACCCCCTGACGCTCCATCAACTCCAGATAGGTCTGCCAATAGTCGCGGTAGCGGCTGTCGCTTTCGGGGTTCACGATTTCAAAGTCGCGGTCGGGGCGGATCGGCAGGCCGGCGCGTTCGGCCCGTGCCGCAATCACCTCGGGTCGGCCAATCAGGATCGGCTTGTCGGTCATCTCTTCCAGCATGGCATTGGCGGCGCGCAGAACCCGCTCATCCTCGCCCTCGGCAAAGATGATGCGGCGGGTGGCTTCGCGCGCAGCCTCGAACACCGGGCGCATGATCAGGGCGGACCGGAACACCGACCCGTCCAGCTTGTGCCGGTAAGCTTCAAGATCGGCAATCGGGCGGGCGGCAACGCCGGTGTCCATCGCAGCCTTGGCCACGGCACTGGCGACCACGCCGATCAGGCGCGGGTCAAAGGGTTTGGGGATCAGATAATCAGCCCCAAAGGTCAGCTGTTCGCCCTTATAGGCCGCCGCCGCCTCGGCGCTGGTGGTGGCGCGGGCAAGGGCCGCGATGCCCTCGATACAGGCCAGTTCCATATCCTTGTTGATCGTGGTGGCCCCCACGTCCAAAGCGCCGCGAAAGATGAACGGGAAACACAGCACATTATTGACCTGATTGGGAAAATCGCTGCGCCCGGTGGCGATGATCGCATCGGGGCAGACTGCGCGCACCGCGTCGGGCAGGATTTCTGGCGTCGGGTTGGCAAGGGCGAAAACGATGGGCCGTTTGGCCATCTTGCCCACCATTTCAGGCGTCAGAACCCCCGGACCGGACAGGCCCAGAAACAGATCCGCGCCCTCGATCACATCAAGCAGGGTCTTGGCCGTGCTGCCTTGGGCATATTCGGCCTTTTGCGGCGTCATCTGGTCGGTCCGACCCTGATAGACCAGCCCCGCCAGATCGCACAGCCAGACGTTTTCGCGTTTGACGCCCAGTTTCAGCAGCATGTTCAGACAGGCAATCCCCGCCGCCCCGCCCCCCGTTGACACCACCTTGATCCGGTCAAAGCTTTTGCCCGCCACATACAGCGCATTGGTCGCCGCCGCCCCCACCACGATCGCCGTGCCGTGCTGGTCATCGTGAAACACCGGGATGTTCATCCGCTCGCGGCAGTATTGTTCAACGATAAAGCAGTCGGGGGCCTTGATATCCTCCAGATTGATCGCGCCAAAGGTCGGCTCCAGCGCACAGACGATCTGGGCCAGTTTGATCGGGTCCGGCTCGTTCAGTTCGATGTCGAAACAGTCGATGTTGGCGAATTTCTTGAACAGAACCGCCTTGCCCTCCATCACCGGTTTGGAGGCCAGCGCGCCGATATTGCCCAGTCCCAAAACGGCGGTGCCATTTGTGACCACGCCCACAAGGTTCCCGCGAGAGGTATAGCGGCTGGCCGTCGCCGGATCTGCCTTGATTTCCAGACAGGCCTCGGCCACGCCGGGCGAGTAGGCAAGGCTTAGGTCGCGACCATTGGCCAGGGGCTTGGTCGCGCGGATCTCCAGCTTTCCGGGCTTGGGAAATTCGTGATAATCCAGTGCCGCCTGCTTGGCGCTATCCTGTCGTGCCTCGTCCATGCCGCCCCTCCCGAAAAACTGGTTTAGCCTTAAACGATCTGCTTTTGCTTGCCAATTGGTGGTTTGTCCCCACTGTTTTCTGCCAAGCTTGCAAATCAGGCCGCCTTTGCCCCACTCTGACCGAAAGTTGCGCCCAAGGGAATTGCCAACCCGCCAGCGGTTCCGCTTGAGTTTCGCCGCACAATCTGACCGTATGGTCAAAAAATGGAGGGTCCGATGTCCAGCCTGCTTCATGCCGCAACCGAGGTGCGCGCCCATGCCTATGCGCCCTATTCCCGCTTCAAGGTTGGTGCGGCCATCCGTACGCCATCAGGCACGATCCATGTCGGCTGCAACGTCGAAAACGCCGCCTATCCGCAGGGCACCTGCGCCGAGGGTGGGGCAATTTCCGCCATGATCGCGGCAGGCGAGACTGAAATTGCCGAAATTCTGGTGATTGCCGATTGCCCCGCACCCGTGCCGCCCTGTGGCGGCTGCCGGCAGAAAATCGCGGAATTTGCCGCCCAGGATGTGCGCGTGACCATGTGGACCACCGAAGGCAAAACCCTGACCATGACCGTGGCCGAACTGCTGCCCGGATCGTTTGACGCGTCCTTCATGGACCTTGGCTGATGGACGCCCGCGCGATCATTGTCAAAATCCGTGAGGGGATTGCGCCAACGCCGGATGAAATCACATGGTTTGCCAAAGGCTTGGCGGATGGCGGCGTCTCTGATGCGCAGGCCGGGGCCTTTGCGATGGCGGTGCTGCTGAAGGGTCTGGGCGATGACGGGCGGGTGGCGCTGACCCGCGCCATGCGCGATTCCGGTCACGTCCTGCAATGGGATCTGCCCGGTCCGGTGCTGGACAAACATTCCACCGGCGGAATTGGCGATTGCGTGTCCTTGCTGCTGGCCCCGGCGCTGGCCGCCTGCGGGGCCTATGTGCCGATGATTTCGGGGCGCGGTCTGGGCCATACTGGCGGCACCTTGGACAAGCTGGAATCGATCCCTGGCTTTCGCACCGGCCTGACCGAAGACCAGTTGCGCCGCCAGTTGAAGGACATTCGCTGCGCCATCGTGTCCGCCAGCGCGGAAATTGCCCCCGCTGACCGCCGCCTTTATGCCGTGCGCGATGTGACCGGGACGGTGGAAAGCATCGACCTGATCACCGCCTCGATCCTGTCGAAAAAACTGGCCGCCGGGTTGGAGGCGCTGGTTCTTGATGTGAAATGCGGCTCTGGGGCCTTCATGAAAACCCCCGAACAGGCCGAAGCGCTGGCCCGCGCGCTGGTTTCCACGGCGCAGGGCGCGGGCTGCATGACATCGGCCCTGATCACCGACATGAACCAGCCGCTCGCTTCGGCTGCCGGCAACGCGCTGGAGGTGTGTGAAGTGATGGAAACCCTGACCGGCAACGCCGTTAATCCCGATCTGTGGGACATCACCGTGGCTTTGGGCGGCGAGGCGCTGGCCTTGGGCGGTCTGGCCAGCGATGCCGCCGATGGCGCGGGGCGCATCGAACAGGCGCTGGAATCCGGGGCGGTGGCCGAATGGTTTGGCCGCATGATCGCGGCCCAAGGCGGGCCAGCCGATTTTGTCGAACGCTGGCCCGACCGCCTGCCCGCTGCCCCGGTGATCGTCGAAGTGCCAAGCCTGCGCGGCGGCTCGGTGTCCGCCATCAACGCCGAGGCTTTGGGTCTGGCCGTGGTTGCCATGGGCGGCGGTCGGCAGCGCGACGGCGACCGCATCAACCCGGCGGTCGGTCTGTCCGAACTGGCGGCCTTGGGCGATGATCTGGACGCGGGCCAACCCCTCGCCATGGTCCATGCCCCGAATGAAGACGCCGCGCGCCAGGCCATAGCCACCGTACAAGCAGCTTACGCTATGTCCGACACCGCCCCGCCGATGCGTCCCCTGATCCTGAAAAGGATCGCCTGATGGCCCGGGCCTTTGTGGTGGTGATGGATTCGGTGGGCATAGGCGGCGCGCCCGATGCCGCCGAATTTGGCGATGCCGGGTCCAACACACTGGGCCATATCGCGCAGGCCTGCGCCGCCGGTCGCGCCGACAAGGGCCGCGCCGGCCCGCTGCAAATGCCGCATCTGGACGCCTTGGGTCTGGGCGCGGCCTTGACGCTGGCATCTGGCGTTCAGGCCCCCGGTCTGGGGGCTGTCCCGCAGGGCCGCTGGGGTGCCGCGACCGAAATCAGCCGCGGCAAAGACACTCCCTCGGGCCATTGGGAGCTGGCGGGCGTCCCGGTGCCTTGGGACTGGCACTATTTCCCCGACACCACCCCGGCCTTTCCGCCCGAACTGGTGGCGCTGGTGTGCAAACTGGCAGGAACCTCGGCCATTCTGGGCAATTGCCATGCCTCGGGCGTGCCGATCATCGAACAGCATTGCGCCGCGCAACTGCGGACCGGCTGGCCGATCTGCTACACCTCGGCGGATTCGGTGTTCCAGATCGCCGCACATGAGGAGTCTTTCGGGTTGGAGCGGTTGTTGAAGCTGTGCCACGATCTGGCCCCGCATCTTCACGCGATGAAGGTCGGGCGGGTGATCGCGCGGCCCTTTACCGGTGGTCCGGGGGCGTTCAAACGCACCGCCAACCGCAAGGATTTCGCCATGGCCACCCCCGCGCCAACCCTGCTGGACTGGGTGCAGGACGCCGGGCGCATGACCCATGCCGTGGGCAAGATTGGCGACATCTTTTCGATGCAGGGCATTGGCAAACTATGGAAGGGCAAATCCGATCTTGACCTTTTCCGACATCTTTACGGGCTGGTGGACGGTGCCGAGGAGGGTTCCTTGACTTTTGCCAACTTTGTCGAATTTGACACGCTTTATGGCCATCCGCGCGATGTGGCCGGATATGCCCGCGCGCTGGAATGGTTTGACACCCGCGTCGGCATGCTGCTGCCGCGCCTGCGCCCCGGCGATCTGATGATCTTTGCCGCCGATCACGGCAATGACCCGACCTGGCGCGGCACCGAACACACCCGCGAACGCGTGCCTTTGGTCTGCGCCGGAGTTGGCGCTGGGGCCATGGGTCTGCGTGGGTTTGTCGATCTGGCGGCTTCGGTCGCGGCGCATCTGGGGGTGCCGGCACGGGGCGGCGGTGTGTCGTTTCTCTAACCTTGCACGATCAAAGGTTTCGCCAAAAGCAAGCGAAACAGGGGATATTTGGACCACATTGAAGGAGACCGAGTTTGCGCGCCATGCCCAAGGTCGAACTGCATCTGCATCTGGAAGGCGCCGCGCCGCCCGCCTTTATCAGGGGGCTGGCGCGGGAAAAGAGCCTTGATATCTCGGGGATTTTTACCGAGGACGGCGGGTACCGCTTTGCCGATTTCTGGGATTTCATCAAGGTCTACGAGGCCGCCTGCACCACCTTGCAAGGCCCACAGGATTTCTACCGTCTGACGCTGGCGGTGCTGGAACAATCGGCGGCGGCGGGCGTGGTCTATTCCGAAACCTTCCTGTCGCCCGATTTTTGTGGCGGCGGCGATCTGATTGCCTGGCGCGAATATCTGCATGCGATTGAAGAGGCTTCGGCGCAGGCCGAGGCGACAATGGGCATCACCCTGCGCGGCATTGTCACCTGCATCCGCCATTTCGGCCCCGACAAGGCGCGCAAGGCGGCGCGATGTGCGGCGGAAACCAAGGGCGGGTTCATCCGCGGCTTTGGCATCGCGGGGGACGAAAAGATCGGCGCACCCAAGGATTACCTGTGGTCGTTCGACTGCGCGCGCGAGGCGGGGTTGCATCTGACCGCCCATGCTGGCGAATGGGGCGGGCCGGAGTCCGTCCGCGACGCCCTGCGCGATCTGGGCGTGGCGCGCATCGGCCACGGCGTGCGCGCGATTGAAGATCTGGCGCTGGTGGACGAGTTGGCCGAAAAAGGCATCGTGCTGGAGGTTTGTCCGGGTTCCAACGTCGCCTTAGGCCTGTACAAGACCTTCCGCGACCATCCGATTGCCGAGTTGGACCGGCGCGGCGTCAAGGTCACGATCTCGACCGATGATCCGCCATTCTTTCACACCACCATGACCCGCGAATACGAGATGTTGAACCGCGCTTTCGACTGGGACGAGGGTCAGTTTGCCCGGCTGAACCGCACTGCGCTTGACGCCGCCTTCTGTGACGCCGATACCAAAGCCAAAATCGCCAAATTGCTGGAGCAAGCCTGATGCTGGATCACCTGACCGTCGTCTCTCACCCGCTCGTGCAGCACAAATTGTCGATCATGCGCGACCGCGACACCTCCACCGCCAGTTTCCGCAAGCTGCTGCGCGAAATCAGCCTGCTGCTGGCCTATGAGGTGACGCGCGAACTGCCGATGACCACCAAGCGCATCGAAACCCCGCTGGAACCGATGGACGCCCCGGCGATTGACGGCAAAAAGCTGGCGCTGGTGTCGATTTTGCGGGCGGGAAATGGTCTGCTTGACGGGATTCTTGAACTTGTCCCGGCGGCACGGGTCGGATTTATCGGCCTGTACCGCGACCCCGACACCCTGCAACCGGTGCAATATTACTGCAAACTGCCCGACCATCTGGACGAGCGTCTATCGATCGTCGTCGATCCGATGCTGGCCACCGGCAATTCCAGCGCCGCCGCGATCACCCTGCTGAAGAACGCCGGGGCCAAGAATATCCGGTTTTTGTGCCTGCTGGCCGCCCCCGAAGGCATCGCGCGCATGAAAGAGGCGCATCCCGATGTTCCGATCGTAACAGCTTCGGTCGATAGCCATTTGAATGATCACGGTTATATCGTTCCCGGACTAGGGGATGCGGGTGATCGCATGTTTGGCACCAAATAAAGTAGAGCCACCCTTTACTCGGAAACAATCTTGTTCCACAATCGCCGCAAATTACCTGGGGGGTAATGATGCGGTTTGTTCAGGTTTCGGCGGCTTTGCTGCTAAGTGTTTCGATTGCCACGCCGGTTGTTGCCCAAAGCGGGCCGGCCGAACGCCCACCCGTCAGTTTCACCGGCCAGCAATATGTTGACAGCCGGGGCTGCGTGTTTCTGCGCGCGGGGTACGGCGGGCAGGTGCAATGGGTGCCGCGCATCACCGCCAGCCGCAAGCCGCTGTGCGGCTATCCGCCGTCGCTGGGCGCTGTGACGATCGAGGTGGCCGAAGCCGCGCCTGCGGCTCCGGTCGTGGAAGCCCCGCCGGTTGTCGTGGCAGCGCCGGCCAAAGCCGCCGCGCGCCTGCCAACCGCCAGCCAGCCGGTCCGGGTTGCCGCACCGGCGCCGGTGGTCATGGCCCCCGCCCTCGCACCAGCCCCGGCCCCTCAGGTCCGCGTGGCGCCGCAGGTGCAGGTTGCCGCTGGCCCCGGTCCGGGCAAGATCGGCTGTTACAAATCCGCGCCGGTGGCGATGGTGGTGCCGCTGCGGGGCGGTGGGACCGCCGTAGTCTGTACGCGCGGCGATGGCACTATGAACGGCTGGCGTCCGCCGGTCTATCCCAAGGGCGCGCCGATCGGGGCGTCATTGAACCTGCCGCAGGTGGCGGGTTATCAGATGAACGGCAAGGGCCAGATCGTGATTGCGGGCGACACGCCAACCCCGCCCGAAGGCTATCGCACCGCCTGGACCGATGATCGCCTGAACCCGGCGCGCAGCCTTGGCACCGCGCAGGGCCGCGTCGCACAGGATCAGATCTGGTCGCAAAAGGTTCCGGCCCAGCAGGTCGCCGCCGCACCCAAGACCAAAGCGAAAACCAGCGTTTCGACCAACACCAATGCCGCGGCGGGAACCTTTTATGTGCAGGTCGGTACCTTCGGTGTGCCGAACAATGCAAGTGGTGCTGCGGCCCGCCTGTCCGCCCTTGGTCTGCCCACCGCCAAGGGCAATCTGACCAAGAATGGCAAGGCGTTGCAGATCGTCTATGCCGGACCCTTCGCCAGTCAGGCCGCAGCACAGGACGCGCTGTCAGCCGCCCGCGCCGCCGGGTTTGGTGACGCTTTTATCCGGTAACGGATCCCAGGTTACGGGCAGAAGAAACGAGCAGAGACCACTCGCGCCCCTCGGGATCATCCCCGGGGGGTGTTTTTTTGTGCTGTCTTGATCCGGTTTAACCGGATCACCCGCCGCTTAATCAAAGCAGATGGATTGCAGGCTGATCCAGTTGGTGTCGTCCAGCACCATCTGCGGCGACACCCCGGCAAAGGGGTCCGTCGCCACCAGTGCCGCCCCCAGCGCGCCGCTGCCCGACAAAGCCTCGGCGAAGGCGCGGGGTGACACGCGGGCGGCTTCGAACAGCGGCATCACCTGATCGGCGGTCATGGACGGCGTGGCCGCCGATTGGGCCAGCAACGCCTCGCCAATGCCGTCCATCGACCCTTCGGGCAGGGAGCCGGTGGTCAGCAGCCGGAAGGTGGCGATCAGCCCGGCATGGGTCAGGAAGGCCACCGATTGCGCCTGTTCATCGCCGCGCGCCGCCAATGCCGCCAGCACAAAGCCGGCGGCGGTTTCGGCATCGGGCGGCGCTTCGACCAGATCGCGGCTGATCACCACCAGCCCGCCCGGCAGCGCCAGCGCGCCGTGCAACCCGTCGCGCACCACCATGATCCGCCCGGCACCCTTGCCCAGCAACCGCTCTGACAGGGCCGAGGTCGCCCTTTGCCCCAAGCCCCCGTTGCAGGGCGATCCGGTCAACCGCTCCAGATCGGCCAGCGCCATCTGGCCCAGTTCGGCCCGGTTCGGTTCGGGCAGGATTGCCGCGGTCTGTTCGGTCAGCACGCCGGGCAGCCAAAAGGTGCAGGCCGCGACCAAGGACACAACCACCCCGCCGAAAATCACCCCGCGCAGCCGCCCCGGATGCGGTTTGCGCCGCTCCAGCCCGCGGATCACCCGGTCAAGAGCGGCGATCATCGTGTCGTCTTGCACCTCCAACGTTTCGCTGACCTCGGCCCCCGGACCAAAGACAGCGGGCGCGTCGCCGGTCCCGGCGCGGATCAGTGCCGGCAGCGACCAATGCACCAGCGCCATATCGGTTTTGGGATCGGACAGCACCAGACTGGTGTCACGCAAAGAGACGACAACCTCACGCCGCTGCTCCAATGGCGAGGCGCGCCACAGGCCGGGGCATTCCAGTCTTTCGTACTCGGTCAAAGCGGTCATGCAGGCCGGGGCATCCCTTGGGTTATCCCCCGGACCCTAGCGCAGCCCGCCGGTCTGGGCAATGTCAGCTGGTGGGTCCGGCCCCGCGCAACAGCTTGGCCGCCGCGCGCAATTCGAACTTCTGGATCTTGCCGGTCGATGTTTTGGGCAGATCCGCGAAAACCACCATCTTGGGCGTGGCAAAGCCCGGCAAACGCGCGCGGCAATGCGCGATCAACTCTGCCTCG
>JANNBI010000183.1:0-2221 GCA_031385345.1 Paracoccaceae bacterium
CGCCAAAGACCACCAGCGCATCAAAACTGCCGCGCTTGGGCAAGGCCCCGTCCAGCCAGGGCCGGTACAGATCCACCAGCGCCGCCTGTTCGTGCAGCGCCACCCCGACCTGCCCGTGATGGGTAACTCTGGTATTCTCCACGATCGCAACGCGCATCAATACCCCCAGTTTTCGGCCCGCCGCCGTCGTCGCCACAAAGCCGCGAAACGCCACCAAGTGCAAGCCACCCCCTTGCGCCGGACGCGGCAAAGTGAAAAGGGGAGCCGTCAATCGAACAAACTCCCCAACCCCCCCCAAGGAGGATTTCATGGAGATTCGCGAGGCGCTTACCTTTGACGATGTGCTCTTGGTTCCGGCGGCAAGTTCGGTCTTGCCCTCTGATGCCGATACATCAACCTTTGTCACCAAATCGGTGCGGATGAACATCCCGCTGCTTTCGTCCGCGATGGACACCGTGACCGAGGGGCGCATGGCCATCGCCATGGCGCAATCTGGCGGCATCGGGGTGATCCACCGCAATCTTGACACCCTGACCCAGGCGCGTGAGGTCAGTCGCGTGAAACGCTTCGAGTCCGGCGTGGTCTATCAGCCGATCACCCTGACCCCCGATCAGACCATGGCCGACGCCAAGGTCCTGATGGACCGCTACCAGATCACCGGCTTTCCGGTTGTCGATGGGCAGGGCCGGGTGCTGGGCATCGTCACCAACCGCGACATGCGTTTTGCCACCGATGACCGCACCCCGGTCTCGGTGATGATGTCCTCGACCAACCTTGCCCTGCTGCAAGAGCCGATTGACCGCGATCAGGCGATCAGTCTGATGAAGGCGCGGCGCATCGAAAAGCTGCTGGTCACCGATGGCGCTGGCAAATTGACCGGGCTTTTGACGCTGAAGGACACCGAAAAATCGGTGCTGAACCCCCATGCCTGCAAGGATGAGATGGGGCGTCTGCGCGTCGCTGCCGCCTCGACCGTGGGGGATGCCGGCTTTGAACGCTCCATGGCGTTGATAGAGGCGGGGGTGGACATGGTGGTGATCGACACCGCGCATGGCCATTCCGAAGGGGTCGCGCTGGCGGTAGAGCGGATCAAGAAAATCTCGAACACCGTGCAGGTCGTGGCCGGAAACGTCGCCACTGCCGAGGCCACGCGCGCCCTGATCGGCGCTGGGGCGGATGCGGTCAAGGTCGGCATCGGTCCGGGGTCGATCTGCACCACGCGAATCGTGGCGGGCGTCGGCGTGCCACAACTGACCGCGATCATGGATGCCGCGCGCGCTGCGGGTGACATTCCGGTGATCGCTGACGGCGGCATCAAGTTTTCCGGCGACTTCGCCAAGGCCATCGCCGCCGGGGCCAGTTGCGCCATGGTCGGCTCGGCCATCGCGGGCACCGACGAATCCCCCGGCGAAGTGATCTTGTGGCAGGGCCGGTCGTTCAAGGCCTACCGCGGCATGGGCAGCCTTGGGGCCATGGCGCGCGGATCGGCTGACCGGTATTTCCAGAAAGACGCCGCCAGCGACAAACTTGTGCCCGAAGGGATCGAAGGACAGGTTCCCTATAAGGGCACCGTCACCGCCGTCCTGCACCAGATGGTCGGCGGCTTGCGGGCGGCCATGGGCTATACCGGCAACCGCACCGTGGCCGAGATGCAACAAAACTGTACGTTTGTACGGATCACCGGGGCGGGGCTGAAGGAAAGCCATGTCCATGACGTGCAGATCACCCGCGAAAGCCCGAACTACCGGCTTGGCTGACCGCCAAACATAGCCCCCCGGATGCCAGACCGGGGGGCTGTTTTCCCACGCCCGCAGACTAAGACAGCCCGAACCAATTCAGCCCAATATAGATCATCGACTGGAACGCCGCCCAACCGGCCACCGCCAGCAGCGCCGCCGCCATACCCGACACGAACAGCCCCGCCAAGATCCAGATTCCGTCGCGCCCGATCAGACCCAGTGACAAGCAGATCAGCGCCACGGCGGGCAGGGTGTTGCCCAAGGGGATCGGCAGCATCACCGTCAGCGCCAGAACCGTGCCGAGAACCCCGACCAACTGCTCCGCCGGACCATCGGCCAGCACTGTCAGGCGCGGATGGATCAACCGCTCCACCCGCTGAATCCAGGGCTTCGCGCGGTCCAGTATACCCACCATCCAGTCTTTGGACACCGATCGTTCCGACAGAAACCGCGGCAACCAGGGCGGCCTTTGCAGCGCCATC
>JANNBI010000188.1:0-9593 GCA_031385345.1 Paracoccaceae bacterium
GAATTCAGGATCATAACTGGCCCGGCGCCCAACAGCGGCAGCGCCGCGCGCAGCCCGCCACCGGTTTCCAGCAGCACCGGCTCGTGACTTAGGCGGATGTCCTGACCGGCCAGATGGGCCGCGATCATATCCGCCAGATAATGCGTGTTGACCACGATCGGCGCGCATCCGGTGGCACGCGCCAGCGTCAGCGCGTGGTCGATCAGCGGCCGCCCCGCCACCGGGATAAGCGGTTTGGGCAAGGCATCGGTCAACGGGCGCATCCGCGTGCCCATGCCCGCCGCGAACACCATCAGGGGGAAGGTCGTCATGTCCGGGCCAACCGTTGCAGGGTTTCGGTGGTTGGCGGCGGCAGGGTCGCGCAGGCTACCCGCAGATCCGACAGTGCCGGATGGGCAAGATTGCGCTGCAACTGCGCCCAGACCCGCGGGATCAGCGGCAGATAGCGCGGCTTGCCACTGGTCGCCAGCCGCGCAAAAATCCCTATGATCCGCAAGGCGCGCTGCGCCCCAAGGGCGGCATAGCTGGCGGTAAAACCTGCCGAATCCAGCCCAAGGCCCTGCGCATAGCAGGCGATCATCGCGGTTTCCACTGCGATTGGAACGTCCCGCCGCGCGTCTTGCAGCAGCGACACCAGATCATAGCCGGGCTGCCCGGCCTGCCCCAACTGAAAATCCAGCAGGCCAACGCGGCGCAGCCCCTGCCGGTCTGGCAACAAGATCAAATTCTCCGCATGAAAATCGCGGTGGATAAAGATGCGGGGCCCGTCGGCATGGGCGCGCAGGGTCTGGGTCAGGCGAGCGGTAAAATCTGCCGGGTCCGTCTGTCCGGTCAGGGGTGCGGCGTACTGCGATACCGCAAGCCCCGCCGCCTGCCCCCAGTCGCGCGCCGTCAGATCGGGCAGACCTGAGAGGATGGGTACCGTGGCCAGATGGATCAACACATCGGTCGCCGCCCGGTACAGCGCGGCCTCTTGTGCAGGGTCGTCGGCCAGCAGACGGGCGAAAAGAGCGTCGCCAAAATCCTCTAGCAGCAGGAACCCTTGGGTCAAATCTTGCGCCAGGATCGCCGGGGCGGACAGGTGTATGTCGGTCAGAAACCCCGCAATCCGCACGAAATCGGCGGGGTCATCGCCGGTGCCGGGCGGGGCGTTCATCAGGATTGCGGTCTGTCCGTCCCGCGTCAGCCGCGTATAACTGCGGTCCGAGGCATCGCCGGCCAAGGGCTGACTTTGCGCCGCTCCCCAACCCGCTGAATGCAGGAATTGTGCGGCCAGTGCGCTGCGGTCCGTTCGGGCGGGGTCAGTCATTCAACAAAGCCTCGCGCAGCGCCACCCCGGCGCCGGTAACCCGCAAATCCCGCCCCTCACCATTGTGCAGGAAAGTCAGGTGCAGCGCGCCGGGCGGTGCCAGCCCGCCCAGCCGATCCGGCCATTCGATCAGGCAGATCGCGCGGCCAAAGGCATGGTCCAGCCCCAGTTCCATCACCTCATCAGGATGCGACAGGCGGTAGAGATCGGCATGCCAGATCTCCTCCTCGGCGCTGTCATAGCTTTGAACCAGCGTGAAGGTGGGCGAGGGGATGTCGCCGGCATAGCCCAGCCGATGCCGGATGAAGGCGCGGGCGAAATGTGATTTTCCCGCCCCGATCGGCCCGGACAACAGCAGACAACTGCCCGGCGCGACCAGATCGGCAAAGCGGCGGGCCATCGCCTCGGTCGCGGCGGGATCGGGCAGGGGAAAGGTCACGGCATCCATCGCGCCAATCTGCCCTGCGCTGACGGGCACCGCAAGCGGATCGGGTGGGTCGCAGATGGCCGCGTCAGATCCCCATCAGGCGCGCAAGGGACGGGCGATGATCTGACTTTCAGGCTCTGCCACGGGGGCCGGCCCGACCAGCGCGATCATCGGACGGGGTCGAAAGCTGATCAGCGTCGCGCCGCCATGCAGGGGCGACAATTGGCAATCGACCATCCGACCATCCGCCATCCGCATGTCGCCGCCCCATTTCAGCCGGTCGCCGGGATTGGTGACGAAGGTTTCGATCTGCGTCCACAGATGACTGGCGGCAGCATGGTCGCGCCAATATTTGCAGATCGTGGCCACCGTCGCCTCGCCCAAGGTTTCGGACGGATCATGGCCCCAAAGCCCGGTATAGGCGGTGTTGGACATGACCAATTGCCCTTCGGCTGAAAACACCGCGACGGCCTGATCCAGATCATCCAGCACGGCCTGACCAAGTTCCAGATCGGCCTTGTAACGCCGGGTCCGCAGCATTTCGGATGAGATATCCTCAATAATCAGGGCCAGCGCCCCGTTGGGATGCGGACGCCCGATGACCCGATAGGTCTGGCCGCTGGGCAGGCTCCACGTCTCTTCGTACAACCCGGTCGAGGCGGCCTTTTCCATTTCGATCAACTGCCGCCGCCAGCTGCGATAATCCTTTGGTTCCGGGATCATGTTGCGGTCGCGCATCCCGTCCAGCACCGCCAGAAGCGAGGGGCGCGAGGCCAGAAAATCAATCGGCAAATCCGTCAGGTCCAGCAAGGCCGGGTTGAACAGCTGCAATTTTCGGGCATTGTCGAAAATCGCCAGACCGACCTGCAACTGCGCGAAGGTCTTGGTCAGGGTTTGCATGAAGTCGCGTAACGAGGTTTCGGCCTGTACCGCGGCATCGGCGGGCAGACCAAAGCACATCCGCCCTTCCCCCTCGGGGAAACTGACCAGATCGAACCAGCTGATCTTGCCATCAGAATGGGTCAGCTTTTGGCGCTGACCGGATTCCGGGCGGGCGCTGGCGACGGGGTCAAACAGGTGCGGCAGCGGCCAAGACAGGTCTGTGACGCCATCCGAGCGGTCCTTCAAAGCCGTCAAATATGTCGAGTTGGCCCAAAACACCTCGGCCGTTTTGGTCTGACGCCAGATCAGCACCGGCACGTTGGCCATCATGCCCCGCAACATCGACAGCTCTTCGGTCTGGGTGCGATAGGCCAGCGGGTCATGCTGGACAGTGGCATGTTCCGCCTGCGTGTCATGCAGGGCGATGCGGGTCAGCCCGCCGCGCAGTTCCGCCACCATCAAGATCGCATCGCCCATCGCAGGATCCGAGGCCAGCGACACCACGCCGTCTTGTGGCAGGCGCGCCATGGCCGCCGTCACCTCGGGAAAGCGCGCGCCAAGATAGGACATCAATTGCGGCCAGACAGGGCTGCGGTTGGGGTTTGCCGCGAAAATTGCCCGCGCCGAGGGCGAGGCATCCACCAAAGTGTCGCCGTCAAACAGAAACACCGCCTCTTCGGTTTGCAGGAAAGCGGTGGAAAGGGCCAATCGACCGGAGCGTGTCGGCAAATAATGAACAAGAACCACCCCGATCAGCGCCGAAATCGTCGATGTCAGAACCAGCCCAAGCCCCAAAAGCCAATCCGCTTCCATCCGAGAACCCTTTTCGCCATCGCTCACGGTCGCAGGATGGCGAGCGAAGGCTTAACCCTAGGTTAACGTCGCACAACTCTTTGGCTTGATTTGCAAAATTTTCACACTTTTAAATTGCATCTTACCGATTGGCCAATTCAAAGCGCGCCGCGTCCTGTTGGTCACGGCCTTTGTCGCGCTAACCCTCGAATTTGGGATTTTCGCCCAACCCGGTCTGCGCGGGGGCTTCGATCTGGGCGCGGGGCCACGAAATCTCGACCACGGCGCCGCTGCGGTCGGGATGGGCCTGGGGTTTGACGCCGGGGCTGGTGCCATTGCCGAAACTAATCCGCGCGCCCGACCTTTCCAGCAGCGTCTTGGCGATGAAAAGGCCCAGACCCATGCCTTCATAGCCGGGCCGTTGCGGGGCTTCGACCTCTGCCGTCTGGCGGCGGGCACGCAGGAAGGGATCCCCGATACGCCCGATCATCTGCGGCGGAAATCCCGGCCCGTCGTCGACCACGCGCAGCGAAATACGGGTGTCGTCCCAAGATGCCTCCACCCAGACGCGGGCGGCGGCGAAATCCACCGCGTTTTGCACCAGATTGCGCAGGCCATGGATCACCTCGGGGCGGCGCAGGATCTGTGGCTGACGGTCGGCGGGGGTTTCCTCGCGCGTCAGGTGGATCGTCACCAATTTGCCGCGCGCGATATGCGGTTCAGCAGCCTCGCGCAGGACGGCCAGAAGGGGGGCCTGCCGCAGATGCAGATCATCCTTTCCGACCCGCCCCATGGACCGCAGAATGTCGCGGCAGCGGTCGGCCTGATCGCGGATCAGCCGGGCATCGTCCTGCAAATCAGGACGGTCGGCCAGTTCGCGGATCATCTCGGTCGAGACAAGCTTGACCGTGGCCAAAGGCGTGCCCAGTTCATGCGCCGCCGCCGCCACCACCCCACCCAGATCGGTCAACTTTTGTTCGCGTGCCAAGGCCATTTGTGCAGCCATCACCGCATCCTGCATGGCACGGATTTCGGTGGCGACCTTGCGCGAATAGGCGCCCAGAAAGAAAATCCCCACCACGATCGACAGCCAGAACCCGCCAAGAAACAGCGACGGCACCTGAAATTCCACCCCCGAGGCGGACCGCAGCGGCATGTTGAACGGCACCAGCGCCGTCATGAACACGATGCCCAGCAGGCCCACGATCACGGTTGACCGCAGTTCCAGCACGGCCGCCGAAATGGTGACCGGGGCAAGGATCAGCAAAGCAAAGGGATTGGTCAGCCCGCCAGTCAGAAACAGCAACAGCGTCAACTGCCCCATGTCATAGACCAGCAGGGTCAGGGCCTGCGCCTCGCTTAGCCGCTGGCTTTGGGGAAACAGGTTGTCGATCATCAGATTGACCGCAACCGACATCGCCACAACCATCAGACAGGCCGCGACCGGAAGCCGCAGGTCCAGCACAAGGGCCGCTACCAAAATCGCCACCAATTGCCCCGCGACCGCCAGCCAGCGCAGCAAGGTCAGGGTTTGCAGCCGCACCCAATCGCTGTGGGTTTCGCGAAACAGCGGAGAGACACTGGTATCTGTCATGCGGACCTTTCCGGTTCGGCCCATGGCCTCTGTTAAGTCTGACCGTTTCAGGGTTCAATGCAACCGGGCAATGGAGAACATGATGTCGCGGATATTGGCGGTGGTAGCAGCTTTGGCTGCGGTGGTGTTTTTGGGCTGGCAATACTGGCTGGGCACGCGTGGCGGCGAGTTTGCGTCCTGCGGCGGTGGATCGGTGGCGGGCGGCAGTATTGGCGGCGCAGTCACCTTGGTGGACGAAACCGGCGCGACCGTTACCGAGGCCGATTTGTTCAAGAAACCGGCGCTGGTTTATTTCGGCTACAGTTTTTGTCCGGATGTCTGCCCCTTGGACAATCTGCGCAATGCCGAGGCCAAAGATATTCTTGAAGAACGCGGCATCGAGGTTGCGGCCTATTTCATCACGGTGGACCCGGCCCGGGATACTCCGCCTGCTATGGCCGAATATACCGACAACATTCATCCCGATCTGATTGGCCTAAGTGGCAGCGCCGAACAGATCAAAGCCGCTGCGCAATCTTATGGCGTGGTCTATCGGGCAAACACGGATGAGGGCGAATTTTACACCGTTGATCATACGACCTTTACCTATTTAATGCTGCCCGGTGGCACCTTTGCCGACTTCTTCAAACGCGATGACACACCCGATCTGGTGGCCGAACGCGCCGCCTGCTTTGTCACCGCCGCGGGCTGAGATTTGACCAATGGGGCAAGTCGCCTTAGTTTCCATCCATACTTAGGGGATCTAATCGACCATGGCAGAATTTGACCCGGACAGCATCGGCGCGGACCGCAGCCTATTGTTGGTGGATGATGACGAACCGTTCGTAAAACGATTGGCCAAGGCCATGGAAAAACGAGGGTTTGTTCCGGAAACGGCCCTAAGCGTTGCCGAGGGCAAGGCGGCCGTTCTGGCCCGTCCACCGGCCTTTGCCGTTGTTGACCTGCGGCTGGACGATGGCAACGGGCTGGACGTGGTCGAGGTTCTGCGCAGCAAACGCCCCGATTGCCGCATCGTGGTGCTGACGGGCTACGGCGCGATTGCAACCGCCGTGGCGGCGGTAAAGATTGGCGCGACGGATTATCTGTCCAAGCCCGCCGATGCCGATGATGTCACCAATGCGCTGCTGAACAAATCGGGCAACAAGCCAATTCCGTTGGAAAATCCCATGTCGGCCGATCGCGTCCGCTGGGAACATATTCAGCGCGTCTATGAAATGTGCGAGAGGAATGTTTCGGAAACCGCGCGCCGCCTTTCAATGCACCGCCGCACCCTTCAGCGGATATTGGCCAAGCGCGGGCCAAAATAGCGCCTCGGTAAGGGGCCGGGTTTTGGTTGACTTGCGATCTGGATTTTATCGGCGTATTGATTCGGTATTTGAAACAGCAAGGACACCCACTCATGCCCATCAATCTGGATGATCTTTCGTTGAAAGAGCTCAAAGATCTGCAAAATTCGGTGGCCAAGGCCATTGCCAATTTCCAAGACCGCCATCGCCGCGCTGCGCTGGCCGAGATTGAGGAAATGGCACGCGCCAAAGGCTTTACCTTGTCAGAACTCGCCGGTCTGTCCACCCCGCGCAAACGCGCCCCTGCGGTGGCGAAATATGCCGATCCGGCAGACCGGACATCAACCTGGTCGGGACGTGGACGCAAGCCGCGCTGGTTTGTTTCCGCACTTAAGTCCGGCAAATCGCCGGAAGATCTGGCGATCTGATTTGCGGGCGGCGGTTGAGATGGTTCATATTTCGGACCTAGACCGCCGCCTTCAACCACTTCATGAAAGTCTTGACCTCGGGCCGTTTTGGCCCCGGACGAGTGACAAGATAATAAGCCAGCGCGTCGTCGTGAATCTCGCCCAAGGCGACAAGGGTGCCATTTTCAATGTCATTTTCCACCAGCGCCTCGGCTTCGACATGCAAACCATAGCCCTGACGCGCCGCGGATAGGGCCAATTCCTCGGTCGGGATATACGAGATGTTCATCTTGTCAGGCCGCAACCCGAACGACCGCAGCCATTGCAACGCCTCGGGCCAATCGGATTCGATGACCCATGGCATCGCGGACATCTCGGCTTTGGTCAGATGCGTGCGGCCGTCCAGCAGGCTGGGGGCGGCGACGATGACATACTGCGCGGCGGTCAGAAACTCCGCCTCCAGCCCCGGCCAGGTGCCACTGCCAAACCGGATCGCCAGATCCATGGCTTCGCGGCGCAGGTCGATCACGCGCTTGTCGGGATGCAAGGACAGCGGCAGGTCGGGATGCGCCGCCCAAAAGGCCCCCAAACGGGGCATCAGCCATTGCGCGGCGAAGGCCGGGGTCATCGTCACCTTCAGCGGCGCACCCGGATCTGACGCGCGCAGATCGGCCAGCGCCAGCTCGATGGTGCGAAACCCCTCGGCCAAGGCGGCGGCAAGTCGCGCCCCCTGCACCGTCAACGCCAGCCCCCGCCCCGCGCGGTAGATCAACTCGTGTCCCAGATCGGCCTCTAGTGCGCGGACCTGCTGGGCGACGGCGGCATGGGTCACGTTCAGCTCTCGCGCGGCGACGGAAAAGCTGGCGGTGCGCGCGGCGGCTTCAAACGCCCGCAACGAGGTCAGCGAAGGGAAGGCGCGCCAATCCAGCGACATATGTTAGCCAACCTTACAGATCAGAAAAATCCCTGACTTGGGGAATTCCCGTATTTGGCCTATATCTGCCCTACGAGACAAGATAAATGGAGACGAACATGTTAAGAATTTTTGCAGACGCCCTGTTGATTGCCACCGGCACCTACCGCATTCGCGGCGAAGCCAGCCATCGGCGCATGGGCGCTAAATCGTGAGGTCGGCCAAAAGCTGTCCCACCCGAGAAATGTAGTCCGCCCGCGCCGCCGCGGGCGGACGCAGTTTTATCTCTAACCCTTTGATCACCTCTGCCGCCGGTTTTCCGAACAGTTTATCCGCTTCGCCCTCGGCAAATCCGGCGATCCGCACCGCCTCCAGCCATGCCGAGATCTTGTCCGCCGCCTTGATCGCCTTCTTGACCGGCACCGGCAGCACCGCTGGCAAGCCAAAGCGCAGATGCACCGCCGCCGTCAGCCGCAAATCCAATTCACCATAGCCCGGACCGACCGCCGCCTTCACCGGGCTGATCATATCGCCAATCACATATTCCGGCGCGTCATGCAGCAGCGCGGCCAATTGCCAACGCGCGCAGACCAAAGGCCCGCCGGTCCGGGTGAAAATCTGCTCGACCAGAACTGAATGTTCAGCCACCGAATAGGGCCAGTCGCCGCGAGTCTGACCGTTCCAGCGCGCCACAAAGGCCAGCCCATGCGCGATATCTTCGATCTCGATGTCCATCGGCGTCGGGTCCAGCAGGTCCAGTCTGCGACCTGAAAGCATCCGTTGCCAGGCGCGCGGCGCTTTTGTCATCCCCGTCCCCCCATTCCTGACCGCCATATATCCGGCTCTGCCATTGCCGCAAGGCGGATCTGGTGCTAGATGCAGCCCAAATTCATTGGGAAATGAGCAGACACATGGACTATATCGTAAAGGATATCGCTTTGGCCGAGTTCGGCCGCAAAGAGCTGACGATCGCGGAAACCGAAATGCCGGGCCTGATGGCCTGCCGCGAAGAGTTCGGCGTCAGCAAGCCGCTGAAAGGCGCGCGGATCGTCGGATCCCTGCACATGACCATCCAGACCGCCGCGCTGATCGAAACGCTGGTGGCTTTGGGCGCCGATGTGCGCTGGGCGTCCTGCAACATCTTCTCGACTCAGGATCACGCCGCCGCCGCCATTGCCGCCGCTGGCATCCCGGTTTTCGCCATCAAGGGCCAGACCCTGACCGAGCATTGGGATTATCTTGACCGGTCGTTCATGTTCCCCGAAGGCGCGAACATGATCCTAGACGATGGCGGCGATGCCACGTTGTACGTGCTGCTTGGCGCGCGGATGGAAGCGGGCGAGGACGTGCTGTCGGTGCCGCAATCCGAAGAAGAAGAAGTCATCAAACTGCAAATCCAGAAGCGCATGAAGCAAAGCCCCGGTTGGTTCGCCAAGACCAAGGCCGCGATCAAGGGCGTGTCAGAAGAAACCACGACCGGCGTGCATCGCCTGTATGATCTGCACAAAAAGGGCCAACTGCCCTTCCCGGCGATCAATGTGAACGACTCTGTCACCAAGTCGAAGTTTGACAACAAATACGGCTGCAAGGAATCGCTGGTCGATGGCATCCGCCGCGCCACCGACACCATGATGGCCGGCAAGGTCGCCGTGGTTTGCGGTTATGGCGATGTCGGCAAAGGCTCTGCCGCGTCGTTGCAAGGGGCTGGCGCCCGCGTGAAAGTGACCGAGGTTGATCCGATCTGCGCGCTGCAAGCCGCGATGGACGGGTTCGAAGTTGTGCTGCTGGAAGATGTCGTCGACAGCGCCGACATCTTCATCACCACCACCGGGAACCGTGACGTGATCCGGATTGAGCATATCCGCGAGATGAAGGACATGGCCATCGTCGGCAATATCGGCCATTTCGACAATGAAATTCAGGTCGCAGCGCTGAAGAACCACAAATGGACCAACATCAAGGATCAGGTGGACATGATCGAAA
>JANNBI010000214.1:0-2162 GCA_031385345.1 Paracoccaceae bacterium
GGCGGTGATGAACGTCGCCCGCATGATCACCCGAGACTGGAACCACCCGTCGATCGTGATCTGGGGGGTACGCATCAACGAGAGCCGGGACAATCACGATTTTTACCTGCGCACCAATGCCTTGGCGCGCGAACTTGACACGACGCGGCCCACCGGCGGCGTGCGGTACATCACCGACTCCGAACTGCTGGAGGACGTGTATACCATGAACGACTTTATCCTGGGGAATGAGGAAATGGGCGGCAACCGGCCCCGAACGCCGCTGCGCCCGCAGCAGGAAGTGACCGGCCTGCCCCATGTCGTGCCCTATATGATCACCGAGTTTGGCGGCCATATGTACCCAACCAAATCCACCGATCAGGAACAGCGGCAGGCCGAACATGTCACCCGCCATCTGGACGTGCTGAACGCCATGTACGGCGATCCGAACATCGCCGGGGCCATCGGCTGGTGCGCCTTTGACTACAACACCCACAAGGATTTCGGATCGGGCGACCGCATCTGCCATCACGGCGTGATGGACATGTACCGCGAGCCGAAATTCGCCGCCTATGCCTATGCCAGCCAGGCCGAACCCTCGGGCGGCGTGGTGATGGAGCCGGTGACCTTCTGGGCGCGCGGAGAGCGCAACATCGGCGGCGTGCTGCCCCTGATGATCCTGACCAATTGCGACGAGGTTGAACTGCGCTACGGCGATCATCCGCCAAAGCGCGTCCAGCCCGACCGTGAGCGTTTCCCGCATCTGCCGCATCCTCCTGTCATTCTGGACCATCGGTCATTCTCGGCCGATGAACTGGGACTTTGGGGCATGAAATGGAACGCGGCGACGCTGACCGGCTATGTCAATGGCAAGGCCGTGGCGACCAAAAGCTATGTCGACAACGCCCTGCCCACGACCTTGCAGGTGGTGCCCGATGCCACGGCAATTGGCGCGCATGACGCGGTGCGCATCATGGTGCGGGTGTTGGATCAGGCGGGCAACAAGCTGCCCTTCCTGCCCGAACCCGTCACTGTCACCGTGACCGGCCCCGCCCATCGCTTTGGCCCGGCCACCCTGCCCCTGCGCGCCGGATCCACCGGGATCTGGCTGCAAGCCACCGGTGCCGGCGTGATCACCGTGACCGTATCGCATGACAGGCTGGACACGGTGTCCCTGTCCCTGACCGCAAGCTGAAAGGACCATCGCCATGAGCGGATTGAAACTGACGGCCTTGCGCAAATCATACGGCGCCCATCAGGTGATCAAGGGGGTTGATCTGGTGGTCGAGCCAAAGGAGTTCGTGGTCTTCGTCGGCCCCTCGGGCTGCGGAAAATCGACGTTGTTGCGCATGATTGCCGGGCTGGAGGAAATCACCAGCGGCGATCTGGTGATTGGCGGCAAGCGGATGAATGATGTCGATGCCTCCAAACGGGGGATCGCGATGGTGTTTCAAAGCTATGCCTTGTACCCGCATATGACCGTGCGCGCAAACATGGGTTTCGCGCTGAAATACGCCGGTGAGACGCCGGACAGCATCGCGCGTCAGGTGGCCGAGGCCGCCAAGATCCTTGAACTGGACAAGCTTCTGGACCGCAAGCCCCGCGATCTGTCGGGCGGGCAGCGTCAGCGCGTGGCCATCGGCCGCGCCATCGTGCGTCATCCCGAGGTTTTCCTGTTCGACGAACCTTTGTCCAACCTCGACGCCGAATTGCGCGTGCAGATGCGCATTGAAATCGCCCGTCTGCACAAGGAACTGCAATCGACCATCATCTATGTGACACATGATCAGGTCGAAGCGATGACGCTGGCCGACAAGATCGTCGTGCTGCGCGACGGGTTGATCGAACAGACCGGATCGCCGCTGACGCTGTATGATGATCCCGACAATCAGTTTGTCGCCGGGTTCATCGGGTCGCCGCGGATGAATTTTCTGCCTGCGGTGGTCAACAATGGCGCGCTGACCCTGCCGGAATATGGCGGACAGGTGATCCCGCTGCCGCCCCTGACGACCAAACTGGTGGAAAACGCCGAAGTGACTGTAGGCATCCGGCCCGAACATTTCCGGGCCGGTGGATCGGCGGCGCTGGATCTGACCATCGAGATCATCGAACATCTGGGTGGTGAGTCCTATGCCTATGCGCGGCAGGGCAAGGCGAATGTTCTGACCATCGCCACCCATTCG
>JANNBI010000406.1:0-3354 GCA_031385345.1 Paracoccaceae bacterium
TCGGGGCGGCGCTGCATCCGGCGGTGCGCCCATTCCAGCGCCTCGCCGTCGATGTTTTCCTTCAGCAGTCCCTCTTTCATCATCAGCCCCAGATTGGGCCGCACCCGCCGCCACGGCGCATCGGCGGATTTATAGACGATGTGGCGCAGATCGTTCAGCCGTCCCGGTTGCTGCGGGCGGCCCTGGGCCAGCCAACGCTCGCGGCTTTGCCCGCCTTTCCAGGCGCGGGTGGTAAAGCCCAAAATCTCAACCTTGACCGAGCACCGTTCCAGCGTGCGGGCCAGAACATCGGCGCAAATGGCCGCGATCGAGATTGGGCGACCGCGCATGGACCCGGAATTGTCGATCAGCAGCGTCACCACGGTATCGCGAAATTCGGTGTCTTTTTCTTGCTTGAACGACAGCGGAGTTGTGGGGTTCGCCACAACCCGGGCCAGACGCCCGGCGTCCAGCGTGCCCTCTTCAAGATCAAACTCCCAAGACCGGTTCTGCTGGGCTTGCAGGCGGCGTTGCAGCTTGTTCGCCAGACGGCTGACCGCGCCCTTCAGCGGATCAAGCTGCTGGTCCAGATAGGCGCGCAATCGTTCCAGTTCGGCGGGTTCCGCCAGATCCTCGGCATGGATTTCCTCATCGAAATCCGTAGTATAGACGGTGTAATTCGGGTCCGCGTCGGAATGGGCGGCGGGGGGCGGGGGTTCCAGCGGGGCCTCGCCCTCGGGCAGTTTGGCCTCGTCGCCCTGCTCCATCTCGGCGTTGTCTTCCATCGAGACCTGGGCCTGACTTTGGTCATCCTGATCTTCCTGCGATTGTTCCGGAGACGCTTCGGAGTCCTCGGATTCCTGCTCCTCTGATCCGCTTTCCTGCGGGCTGTCCTCGGCCTCTTCCTCGCCGCCCTCGTCTTGGGGGTCGTCTTGATCCGGGTCATCGCCCAACTGGTCGCCGTATCCCAGATCGGCGATCACCTTGCGCGCCAGCCGGGCAAAGGCGGCCTGATCGGCCAGCACCTGATCAACGTTCTGCAACGTCCCCGCCGCTTGTTCTTCGATAAACCCGCGCCACAGGTTCAGAACGTTTTCCGCGCCCTTCGGCAGATCGCGCCCCGTCGCCAGATGGCGCACCAGATAGCCCGCCGCCAAAGGCAAGGGCGCATCCGCGGCCGAGGTGATCTGGGCATAGCCCTTACGTTCGGCCTCATGGGCGATCTTGGCGTCGATATTGGTGGCGGTGCCGGGCATGGCGCGCGCGCCCATCGCCTCGCAGCGGGCCACTTCCATCGCGTCATAGATGTCGCGCGCTAGTTGCCCAGTGGGGTTGTAGCGGGCCGAGGTCGCCTCGTTATGGTACTTGCGGCGCATGGCAAAGGCATCGGCGGTGCCACGCGCCAGCATCACCTCGTCCCGGGTCATGCGGCGCGACACCTGCGGCAAGCGTACGCCTTCTTTGGTCATACCCGCTGGGTCAACCGAATAGGTCACGGTCATGTCCGGGTCATCGGCCATGGTGCGCGTGGCCTCGGCCAGGGCTTTTTTGAACGGATCGGCGGGGTTGTCAGAGGGCTTGGTCATGATGGTGCCAGATTGGCAGTTTGGGGGCAAAGGGGCAAGGGCGGGCGGTCAATTTGGCGCGGCAGGCCCAAGCCAAAGTTCTGCGCGCCTGCGCACAGCACCCCGGCCCGTTTCAGCAATGGGAGCGCGGGTGCAAGAAGCCTATCTGTCCTGTATTGAAACAACCCCAATCAGGTGCCCCATGACCAAACCTAAAATTGCCCTCATCATCGGTTCGACCCGCGCCACCCGCTTTGCCGATATTCCGGCCCAGTGGATGCTGGCCCAAGCCCAGGCGCGCGAAGATATGACCGTCGAACTGGTCGACTTGCGCGACTATGACCTGCCGATGTTCAACGAGATGGCGTCAAACATGTGGATGCCTTCGGCGGATCCCAAAGCCGTGGCCTGGCAGAAAAAAATCGGTGAGTTTGACGGCTACATCTTTGTTGTCGCTGAATATAACCGGTCCGTCACCGGGTCACTGAAAAACGCGCTGGATCAGGCCTATGTTGAATGGGGCCACAAGCCGATGACCGCGATCGCTTACGGCGCTGTCGGCGGCACCCGCGCGCTGGAGCATCTGCGCAACATCGCGGTTGAACTGCAAATGGTCCCGACCCGCAACGCCGTGCATATCGGTGGTTCGGACTTCTTTGGCGTGCATCCCGGCATGGGCGGTTCGGGCAAGATGGCCGACATCGAAGCGCATATCCTGCCGGCGACAAAATCGTCGCTGGACGATCTGGTCTGGTGGGCGAATGCCACCAAGGCTGCGCGCGTCTAACTTAGCAGCGAGTATCGGGCGATTGCCCGACCTATGGTCAAGGTGGGGGTCGGGCGAAAGCCCGGCCCTTCCAACTTAGGCCAGTTTCACCGTGTCATGTTCCATGAACTCGGCCACTTCGGGCAGCCAGCGGTCGCGCACAAAGGCGACATGGTCGGGGTGGACGTTATAGGCGTCATAGGCCGCCTGATCCGCGAAAACCATCGACACGGCAAAAGTGAACTGGTTCTTCGGACTGGTTTCGCGCCAAAGCGCAAAGTCCTGCACCCCTGGAATTTCCGCCAGCGTCGCGTTGGCTTTCAAAAACTCCGCCTCTTCGACAGATCCTTCAGCGTGTTTCAACCGAAACAACGCCGCATGACGGATCATTTCATCGCCATCGCCGCAGCGGATTCCGGCAATTCCTCGCCAAAGCAGCGCTGATAAAACTCGGCCACGGTCGTCCGCTCCAGCTCGTCGCATTTGTTCAGGAAGGTCAGCCGGAAGGCATAGCCCAGATTGCGGAAAATCTCGGCGTTTTGCGCCCAGTTCAGCACGGTGCGCGGGCTCATCAAGGTGGACAGATCACCGTTCATGAAGGCGGTGCGCGTCAGGTCTGCGACGGTCACCATCTGGCTGATCTGCTTGCGGCCTTTTTCGGTGTTGTAATGCGCGTTCTTGGCCAGAATGATCGCCGCCTCGGCGTCATGCGACAAATAGTTCAGCGTGGCCACCAGCGACCAGCGGTCCATTTGGGCTTGGTTGATCTGCTGGGTGCCGTGATACACGCCGGTCGTATCGCCCAGACCCACGGTGTTTGCGGTGGCAAACAGCCGGAACGACGGATGCGGGGTGATGATTTCGTTCTGGTCCATCAGGGTCAGCTTGCCGTCATGCTCCAGCACGCGCTGGATGACGAACATCACATCGGCGCGGCCCGCATCATATTCGTCGAACACGATGGCGACAGGGTTGCGCAGGCACCAGGGCAGGATGCCCTCGTGGAACTCGGTCACCTGCTTGCCGTCGCGCAGCTTGATCGCA
>JANNBI010000293.1:0-2373 GCA_031385345.1 Paracoccaceae bacterium
CCCAAGGCCGCCAGCGTGGCGCAAAAGGTCGCGATGGAGGATGCCGCCAGCGCGATGCCCAGACTGCGCAGGGTCGCGGTCTGCACCGCCTCGTTCGCCCAGGCCTTGCCGTACCATTCAAGCGAAAACCCCGCCCAGACCGAAACCGAGGTGGCCGAATTGAACGAGAACACCACCAGCGTCACGATGGGCAAGTACAACAGCAGGAACACGATGATCGCCGTGGCCGAAAACCCCGGCAGATACGAGGCCGAGAACGAACGGTCAGCCATGCGATGTCTCCCGGTTCGACGCGCGCACGTAAAACAGCAGCGCCGCCATCACCACGACCAGCAGCGTCATCGACAAGGCCGCACCCAAGGGCCAGTTGCGGCCCTGCCCGAATTGTAGCTCGATGAAGTTGCCGATCATCATGTTCTTGCCGCCGCCCAGCACGCGCGGCGTCACCACCGCCCCCAAGGACGGCACAAAGACCAGTATGGACCCCGCCACGATGCCCGGTCGCACGATTGGCAGAATCACCCGGCGCAGCACCGCCATGCGGCTGGCATACAGGTCATATGCAGCTTCAATCAGGCGCATGTCGAACCGGTCGATCGACGCGAACAGCGGCAGCACCATCAGAGGCAAAAAGACATAGACCATGCCGATGAACACCGCCGTGTCGGTGTAGATGATCTGGATCGGTGCCGAGATCACCCCGGCCCAGATCAAAAGCGAGTTCAACACGCCTTCGTTGCGGATCACCTCGTTGATGGCGACGGTGCGGATCAGAAGGTTGGTCCAGAACGGAATGGTGATCAGAAACAACCACATGGCGCGCGATTTTGCCGGGCGGGTGGCGATGAACCATGCGGTGGGAAAGCCCACCAGCAGGGTCAGCACCGTGGTCAGCAGTGACAGTTTGACCGACCGCCAGAAGATCGTCAGATGCGCATCTGCCCAGACAAAGACGCCGGGATCAAAGATATCCTCGGAATACAGGATGCTGCGCCAGCCCTCCAGACTGAAGGTGCCTTCGACATTGCCGTATTGGCCCTTGGTCAGAAAGGAGTAGACCAGCATGATCAACAGCGGTCCGCCGGCAGCAAAAGTCAGCACCAGCAGGGCGGGCAGCGACAAATACCAGCCGTTGCGGGTGGATTGGGCGTCGCGGGCGTTTTCGGCGGCGCTCATCCGGTTACTCCGTCAGCACTTGTGCGGCGCCGGGCACAAAGCGCAGCGCCACGGCCTGGCCTTGGGTCAGCCCGACCTCGCCGGTCGAAGGGCTTTGCAAGCGGGCGATCACCTCGGCGCCGTCGGACAGGGCCAGATAGCAATGGGTGTCGGTGCCGAAATAAACCAGATTCTTGACCGTGGCGGCGATGGCTCCGGCCTCTGCGCCATCCACCAGCCGCACCTGTTCGGGGCGCACGGTCAGGGTGGTGGCACCGTTGCCGGTCAGACCCGCCACATCAATCATCGCCCCGCAGCCCAGACGCACCCCGCCGGGCATAATGGTTGCGGGCAGGAAATTCGTCTCACCGATGAAGGACGCGACAAAGCGGTTGGCAGGCTTGGTGTAGATTTCCCGAGGCGTGCCAACCTGCTGCAACTTGCCCGCCGACATCACGCCGACGCGGTCCGACATGGTCAGCGCCTCTTCCTGATCATGGGTCACAAAGACAAAGGTGATGCCGGTTTCCAGTTGCAGCCGCTTCAGTTCGATCTGCATATCCTTGCGCAACTTGTAATCCAGCGCCGACAAAGGCTCGTCCAGCAACAAGACCTTGGGCTGCGGCGCCAGTGCCCGCGCCAGCGCCACCCGCTGTTGCTGACCGCCCGACAGTTGCGCGGTCTTGCGGCCTGCCATCGCTTCCATCTGCACCAGCGCCAGCATCTTGTCGGTGCGGTCCTTGACCTCGGCCGTGGGGCGTCCCAGCATTTGCAGGCCAAAGGCGATGTTCTGCGCCACGGTCAGATGCGGGAACAGGGCATAGCTTTGAAACACCGTGTTTACCGGGCGCTGGTTGGGCGGCAGATAGGTGATGTCGGTACCATCCAAAAGGATCGTCCCGGCGCTGGGCATCTCAAACCCGGCGATCAGGCGCAGCAGGGTGGTCTTGCCACAGCCCGACGGTCCCAGCAGCGTGAAAAACTCACCCTTGCGGATGGTGACGGAAACATCGTCCAGCGCGCGCAGGGCTGTATCCCCCTGACCAAAGGCTTTGACGATGTTGCGCGCCTCGATGGCAGTGTCGGTCAGGGTGGCCCGCGGGTTGCTGCGGGTCTCGATGGCAGTGTCTGTCAAGGTGACTCGCTCCCGTGGTTTTGATCATATTGACGGGGCATATCGCTGCCATGCAAGAAAATTCACTGCCCTCCGGCCATTGG
>JANNBI010000325.1:0-6137 GCA_031385345.1 Paracoccaceae bacterium
CGGACAAGGTCGCGATGCTGCATGACGGGATCATCCGCTGGACCGGCCCGGTGGGCGAGATGGACGAAACGCCGGACCCCTTTGTGCAACAATTCATCCACGGCCGCGCCACTGGACCAATCGAGTCGGTCCGCTAATCCCGGCCACTTTCATTATGTGATGTTAATTCAAGGTATTAGTGGATAATCTTAATCTGAAATCTAGATCAATCTACCCCCGCGCGGGGAACACAAAACACCGATCGCGGCGGATCATCAGCCACAGCGCGGTGCCGGCTTTCGGCAGAAATACCCCCGGAACCGTCGCAAACAGCGGCGTGCCATCGGTTTCCAGCCGGAACTCCACCAGACTTTCCTGCCCCAAAAACCGCGCGCGCTGCACCAGTCCGCGCGCTGCCGTCCCTTCACTGGCGGTCGGGTTTGGCCCGCGTCCGGCGCGGTCAAAGTCGATCCGCAGGTGCTGCGGGCGGATGATGATCTCGATTCTTGTGCCATCCGCATGGCCGGGCGTCAGAAAAGCCCCAAAAGCGGTTTCGGTAAGCGCGCCATGCGACGTGCCCTTGATCACATTGATATCGCTGAAAAACGCGGCGGATATGGCATCCGCTGGCGCGTTGTACACATTGTAGGGCGCGCCGCGCTGCACGATCTGGCCGTCGCGCATCAACAGGATTTCATCGGCCATCCGCATGGCCTCTTCCGGCTCATGCGTGACCAAAAGAACCGCCGCCCCCTCTTCCTTCAACACCGATAGCGTGGCGTCGCGGATGCCGTCGCGCAGCCGGTTGTCCAGCCCTGAAAACGGCTCGTCCATCAGCATGATGCGCGGACGCGGCGCCAAAGCCCGCGCCAAGGCAACGCGCTGCTGCTCTCCTCCCGACAACTCATGCGGATATTTGCTGCCAAAACCGGACAGGTTGATCTTTTCCAGCAACTCCCCGACCCGCGCCGTCCGGTTGCCACGCAGGCCAAAGCCGACATTCGCCGCCACGTTCAGATGCGGAAACAGCGCAAAGTCCTGAAACATCAGGCCGATGCCCCGATCTTCCGGTGGCAACTGGACATTGGGGCCGAAAACCTCGGCCCCGTCGATACAGATGCGTCCGGCATTGGGTTGATCCACCCCGGCGATCATCCGTAAGGTGGTGGATTTGCCGCAACCTGATGGCCCAAGCAGGCAGGACACCTGCCCCGGCTCGATGGAAAAGGACACATCACGCACCACATCGCGCCCATCGAACCGACGGGTCAGAAGATCAACGCTTAGCCGGGGTGCGGTCATCCTAATACCCGATAGATTTACTCAGCCGAGGAGGTAGCAGCCGCCTCGCCCGCCTGCAAGCCTTTGCACGGCCCCCCGTCCCGCGCCGTCAAAGCGTGGAATTCATCGCCCCGCCGTCCAATAGGATGTTTTGCCCGACGATGAACCCGGCCTGCTGGCTGCACAAAAAGGCGCAGGCCGCGCCAAACTCCTCCAAAGTGCCATAACGGCGCGCGGGAATGCTGGCCATCCGCTCCTCGCGCGCCTGATCCATGGAAATACCGCGCGCGCGCATCACGCCGCTGTCCAAAGACAGGGCGCGGTCGGTGTCGTGAATCCCGGGCAACAGGTTGTTGATCGTCACCCCGAAACGCGCCACCTGCCGCGAGGTGCCACCAACAAAGCCGGTCAATCCGGCCCGCGCGGCGTTGGAAAGACCCAGTTGCGGCACCGGAGATTTCACCGACTGGCTGGTGATATTTACCACCCGGCCCCAGCCCCGGTCGATCATTCCCGGCAAAAGTGCCTGCATCAGGGCAATTGGCGTCAGCATATTGGCATCAATGGCGCGGATGAAATCGTCGCGCGACCAGTCGTTCCACATGCCGGGCGGCGGCCCACCCGCATTGGTCACCAGAATATCCACGCCAGTCGCAGCCGATAGAACCTGCGCGCGCACCGGATCGGTCGTGATATCCCCCGCCGCCGTGACCACCTGAACGCCAAAGCGCGCCCGGATCTCGGCGGCAGTCGCCTCCAACGCATCCACCCCGCGCGCGTTCAGCACCAAGTCCACCCCAGCCTCAGCCAATGCTATGGCGCAGCCGCGCCCCAACCCCTTGGACGAAGCCGTCACCAAAGCCCGTTTGCCGCGAAGTCCAAGGTCCATGTCACTCTCCATAGTTTTGGCCAGATTTCAGGTTAGACCAAGGCCAGCCAAAGCAACATAGCCCGCGACTTGCCATTGTCTGCCTGAATGACGACACTTAGTTCTGATCACCCCAATGTGAAAAATGACATGCCCGACCAAAGCCTTCCTTCCCCCGGTCAAATCTGTCTGCTGTTGCGGGCCGAGGATATTTTTGTCGTTCAAGGGGCCAATTTGGGCGATGCTTTGAACGGACCGGCGGCGGTGGAGCTGGGTGACAGCTATGAGGTCGAAACCGGTGCCCAACCGCTGCGTCTGGTGGTGTCGGCCCCCGAAGGCGGCGTTCAATCGGTCGGGATTGGTTCAGAAGTCGGGCAGCCGGGCGCCTTGGTGACGCTGGAAGGCAGCTATACCCTGATGTCCGAGGACGGCGACAAGGTGGAACTGCTGGTGCTGCGGATTGATGGGGCCGAACGGCTGGTTCTGCCCCTGTCCCCCTTGGCGGCGCGCACGCCCTATGTGTTGATCAAGGTGGAAAAGGCCAAAAAAACGCGCCAATTGGCCGATCTGATCTGCCTGTCCTTCGGGCGCGGCTGCATGATCACCCTTGCCGACGGACAACAACGCGCCATCGAAACTCTCCGCCCCGGCGACCGCATTCTGACCCGCGATCACGGCGGCCAGATCCTGCGTTGGGTCGGTCAGGCAAGGATGAAGGCGGCCGCAGCCTTTTCCCCTGTGGTCATCGTCGCGGGCGCTTTGGGCAATTCCGGCGATCTGATCGTCGGTCAGCATCACCGCATCTTCTTGTACCAACGGCAGAAAATCGCCGGACTTCAGACCTCGGAATTACTGGTGCAGGCCAAGCATTTCGTTGACGGCACCCGCGCCTATCTGCGCGAAACCGGTTATATCGACTATTTCAGCCTGATCTTCGACGCCCATGAAATCATCTATGCGGAAGGTGTGCCGGTCGAAAGCCTGATGGTGTCGGACGCCACTGTGCAGCGCCTGCCCCCCGAAATTGCCGAGGCTTTGCGCGCCCAATTTCCCGAGTTGAAACACAATCCACATTTCGGCACCGAAGCCGGGCGGCAGTATCTGGACCAGATCACCCAAGACCTTGCGGCGCGGCACCTGCGCTGACGCCCTTGGCTGGACGGGACCGGACCAATAGGCTAAACGCCCCCAATGCTGGAAAATCGCCCCAAACCCACGACCGAACCCGTCCCGCCTGAGATCCGGCGGCGTCGCACCTTTGCGATCATCTCGCACCCGGATGCCGGCAAAACCACGCTGACGGAAAAATTCCTGCTGTTCGGTGGCGCGATCCAGATGGCCGGACAGGTCCGTGCCAAAGGCGAAGCGCGGCGCACAAGGTCCGACTTCATGAAGATCGAGGCGGAACGCGGCATTTCCGTATCAGCCTCGGCCATGTCCTTTGATTTTCGGCAGTACCGGTTCAATCTGGTGGACACGCCCGGACACTCGGACTTTTCCGAGGATACCTACCGCACCCTGACCGCTGTCGATGCCGCGATCATGGTGATTGACGGGGCCAAGGGGGTCGAATCCCAAACGCGCAAACTGTTCGAGGTCTGCCGTCTGCGTGACCTGCCGATCCTGACCTTTTGCAATAAGATGGACCGTGAAAGCCGCGACACCTTTGAAATCATCGACGAAATTCAGGAGAATCTGGCAATCGACGTGACCCCGGCCAGTTGGCCCATCGGGGTGGGACGTGACTTTGTCGGCGCCTATGACCTGTTGCACGACCGGCTGGAAATCATGGACCGCGCCGATCGCAACAAGGTGGCCGAATCGATCCAGATCGACGGCATGAACGATCCGCGTCTGGCCCAGCATGTGCCGGCAGACTTGCTGAAGAAATTTCACGAAGAAATTGAAATGGCCCGCGAATTGCTGCCCGCTTTCGACCGGGCGGCCTTTCTGAACGGTTCAATGACGCCGATCTGGTTCGGATCCGCGATCAACTCCTTCGGGGTCAAGGAACTGATGGACGGCATGGGCGAATACGGCCCCGAACCGCAGCCCCAAAAAGCGGCGGAACGGTTCATCTCGGCAGAAGAAGCCCCGGTGACCGGTTTCGTGTTCAAGGTTCAGGCCAATATGGATGCCAAACACCGTGACCGCGTGGCCTTTGTGCGCCTCGCCTCGGGGCATTTTGAACGCGGCATGAAACTGCTGCATGTGCGCACCAAAAAACCGATGGCCGTCGCCAACCCGGTGATGTTTCTGGCCGCCGACCGCGAATTGGCCGAAGAGGCTTGGGCCGGCGACATCATCGGCATTCCCAACCACGGCCAGTTGCGCATTGGGGACGCGTTGACCGAAGGCGAGATGCTGCATTTCACCGGCATTCCATC
This sequence comes from Paracoccaceae bacterium, assembly GCA_031385345.1. Classification (GTDB taxonomy): domain Bacteria; phylum Pseudomonadota; class Alphaproteobacteria; order Rhodobacterales; family Rhodobacteraceae; genus CAIYZT01. Next base: position 4,516 of record JANNBI010000325.1, read on the forward strand.
CTTTGCGCCCGAACTGCTGCAAGGGGTGCGGGCATTGGACCCGCTAAAAGCCAAGCATCTGGAAAAGGCGTTGACCCAGTTTGCCGAAGAAGGTGCTGCGAAAGTGTTCAAACCGATGATCGGGTCGGGTTATATCGTCGGCGTCGTGGGGGCTTTGCAGTTTGAGGTTCTGGCCAGCCGGATTGAACAGGAATATTCGCTGCCCGTGCGGTTTGAACCCAGCCAGTTCACCTCGGCCCGCTGGGTTTCAGGACCAAAGGCGGAAATGGACAAGCTGACCGCGGTCAACAAGGGCCATATCGCCGTGGACAGTGACGGCGACACGGTGTTTTTGACCCGCCTAAAATGGGACATCGACCGGATTGAGCGCGACTATCCCGAATTGAAGCTGACCGCGACCAAGGAAATGATGGTCTAGGTCAGTTGGTCGCGGCGCCGGAAACCTTCACGTTTTCATGCGCTTGCCCCCGAACATGCCCCGGTGAGGACCGGTTCAGCGTCAACAAACTGATCCCATCGAAGCCCGCATCGCAGCCAAGTGGAGATACGGTCAACTGGTGGTCACCGGGTGCAAATCCAGTGCCCAGATCTAAAACAGCGCTGCCACCCGGCGCCAAGGCAGGCGATACAGCCTGACGGTCAATGCCCACCACCAAGAACCGGGTGGCAGGACATTCCGTCGGGGCGGCGATCAAAAACAGCGCATAGTCATTCGTGGCCGAGGTCGAGGTGATCATGACGGTTTGTGCCATGGGCTCTGCCAACACGGGTGCGGCCACCAATAGCAAAGGGATCAAGGACAGTTTCATCGGAAAACTCCTGAATAGGGGCAAGGCAGCGGGAAGTGAATTTAGCTAGGCCCAAATCGGATGACCAAAGTAGGTGCCCGTCCCGAATTGCGCCAAACCCCGCAATTATTCACGGCCCGTTCACGATTCCCTTTGCTGCAACCGTCTGGGCCCCCGCAACCGGCGCCGAATCCAGCCCGTATTTGCGGTGTTTCGGCAGAATCGCGCGGTCAAATCTGTTGCCTGCCATTGACCCCGCGCAAGATTTCCCTTAAGGCCAAACCGTTCTCGTTCGGGGAACTGACGCCGGGGCGCCCGGAAACAATGCGTCCCATTCAACCAGCGGGCCAACGTCCGCACTCAAGGACGCTCATGATCAAATTTTCCGACCTCGCGCTTGACCCGCGCGTTTTGCAAGCTGTAGCCGAAGCTGGCTATGAGACGCCGACCCCCATTCAGGCCCAGGCCATCCCGCATGCTTTGCAAGGCAAAGACGTTTTGGGCATTGCCCAGACCGGCACCGGCAAGACCGCCAGCTTCGTGCTGCCAATGGTCACGCTGCTGGGTCAAGGGCGCGCCCGCGCCCGGATGCCGCGCAGTCTGGTGCTGGCACCGACCCGCGAACTGGCCGCCCAGGTGGCCGAAAATTTTGAGACCTATGCAAAATATACCAAGCTGACCAAGGCCTTGCTGATTGGCGGCGTGTCCTTTGGCGAACAGGATAAACTGATCGACCGCGGCGTTGACGTTCTGATCGCTACCCCCGGCCGCCTGCTTGACCATTTTGAGCGTGGCAAATTGCTGCTGACCGGCGTGCAGATCATGGTCGTGGAC
>JANNBI010000494.1:0-2067 GCA_031385345.1 Paracoccaceae bacterium
TTCTGGAACATGGCGAGCATCCGGCGTGTTACCAGAAAGCCCCCCACGATGTTGATGGATGCAATCAGAACCGAAATGGCGGCCAAGGTCACCACCACCCAATTGCCCGACCCGATTTGCAGCAATGCCCCAAGGATCACGATGCCGGAAATGGCGTTGGTGACGGCCATCAGGGGCGTGTGCAAAGAGTGCGAGACATTCCAGATCACCGAGAAACCGATAAAGCAGGCCAGCACGAACACGATGAAATGCGACATGAATTCCGCCGGCGCGAAAGCCCCGACGACACCGAGCAGCAGGCCAGCCACAACCAGCATGGTCACCTGAGAGCGGGTCTGCGCCTTGAACGCGGCGTTCTCGGCCGCGCGTTTTTGCTCATGTGTCAGTTCCTTGGCCTTTTCCTTCGGCTTCTGGACGGCAATAGCGGCAATTTTTGGTGGCGGTGGTGGGAAAGTGATTTCATGCGCTTTGGTCACCGTCGCGCCGCGGATCACGTCGTCCTCCATGTTATGCACGATCACGCCGTCTTTTTTGGGCGTCAGGTCGGTCAGCATGTGGCGGATGTTGGTTGAATACAGGGTCGAGGCCTGTGCCGCCATCCGGCTGGGGAAATCGGTATAGCCAACCACGGTCACGCCGTTGTCGCTGACGATTTTCTGGTCCGGTACCGTCAGATCGCAGTTGCCGCCGCGTTCGGCCGCAAGGTCCACCACCACCGATCCGGGCTTCATCAGCGCCACCATGTCGGCGGTCCAAAGTTTCGGCGCGGGGCGGCCAGGGATCAGCGCCGTGGTGATCACGATGTCCATGTCAGGCGCAAGTTCGCGGAATTTGGCCAGTTGTTTGGCCTGAAACGCCGGAGTTGACGGGGCGGCATACCCGCCCGTGGCCGCGCCATCGGGCAACTCGGACGCGTCAAATTCCAGATAGACGAAAGACGCGCCCATCGATTCAATCTGTTCAGCCACTTCGGGGCGCACGTCGAAAGCATAGACGATCGCGCCCAGCGACACTGAGGTGCCGATGGCCGCAAGACCGGCCACACCCGCGCCCACAATCAGAACCTTGGCCGGCGGCACCTTGCCGGCAGCCGTCACCTGACCCGTGAAAAAGCGGCCAAAATTCGATCCGGCCTCGATCACGGCGCGGTAGCCGGCGATATTGGCCATGGACGATAGTGCGTCCATCTTTTGCGCCCGGCTGATCCGCGGCACCATATCCATCGCGACAACGGTCGCGCCACGTGATTTGGCGACTTCCAACAGGTCCGGGTTTTGCGCGGGCCAGAAGAAGGAAATCAGGGTCTGGCCATCGCGCAAGGCCTGCGCCTCGGCGGTTTCGGGTCCACGGACCTTGACTATAACATCGGCAGCGGCCAGCACAGCCTTGGCGGTTTTCAGAACCTCAACCCCGGCTGCGGCATAAAGCGCGTCGGAAAATCCGGCCTTGATCCCGGCCCCCGACTGAATGCAACAGCCATGGCCCAGTTTCACCAATTGCAGCGCCGAATCCGGCGTCATGGCGACCCGATTCTCGCCGGCAAAAATTTCTGTCAGTGCACCAATTTTCACTGTGGTCCCCCGTTTTCCAAAGCAGCCCGCAGGCGCGAACACCCCTCGGCGAATGACCTGAGCCTTAACATCGCGAAATAAAGTTTCAACGCCTCATTTCGGCATTCTGGATCAAACGAGACTTTTTCCCAAGACCTTGCGGTGGATGCGGATCCTAGGGTCCGATATCCTTTAAGCTTGAAATTCCTGAGCGCCGCAGATAGGAGTCTTCCGGTGTATTCGGGCGCGCCACGCCCGCTAGCTGGAGTGTCCGATGACTGATTTTGCCGCCACCAAATCCCAGTTTCACCTGCCGGCACATCTGGTCTATCTGGATGGCAATTCGTTGGGGCCTTTGCCGCACGGGGCGGCGGACCGCGTAGCAAAGACCGTTCAGGCGGAATGGGGCGAGATGCTGATCACCGGCTGGAACAAGGCTGGATGGATGGACAAGCCGCTGTCGGTGGGCAACCGGATCGCGCGGCTGATCGGAGCAGAGCCGGACAGCGTGGCCATG
>JANNBI010000121.1:0-5584 GCA_031385345.1 Paracoccaceae bacterium
AACCCAGACCGCATCCGAGTAGTAGGGGAAGGTCGCATTGTAGCGGAAAAAGACGTTGAAATCGGGGGCAGGGCGGGTGTCGCCCGCTTCATATTCAAAGGTGCCGGTCATCGAATTGCCGATCACCGCCGCATCCGCGCCGACATAATCGGCGCTGGACAGGATCTGCACCGCCTCTGCCCGGTTGGCATTCTCGTTCTCGTCCAGCCAGATCGCCGCGCGGATCAGGGCCTTGGTCAGCGCAAGGGTGGTTTGCGGATTGGTCTGCACGAAATCGGCGGTCAGGCCGAAAACCTTTTCAGGATTGTTCTTCCAGATATCGGTGTCGGTGATCACAGGTACGCCGATGCCCTTGGCCACCGCGGCCTGATTCCACGGCTCGCCCACGGAATAGCCGTCAATCGTGCCTGCCTCTAGCGTGGTGGGCATCTGCGGCGGCGGCGTGACCGAGATCAGCACATCGCCCCCGATCTGCCCCGACACATCCTCGGCCGAATAGACGCCGGGATTGATCCCGCCTGCCGCCAGCCAATAGCGCAGTTCGTAATTGTGGGTCGAAACCGGGAAAACCATGCCCAGATTGAACGGCTTGCCTTCGGCGGCGTAGGCCTCGATCACCGGTTTCAGGGCGGCGGCCGAAATTGGATGCACGGGCTTGCCGTCCACCATCGGGACAGCCGGTTTCATCGCTTCCCAGACCGCGTTCGACACGGTGATCGCATTGCCGTTCAAGTCCATCGAGAACGGGGTCACCAGCGCGGCCTTGGTGCCATAACCAATCGAGGCGGCAATGGGCTGGCCCGCCAGCATATGCGCGCCGTCCAGTTCCCCCGACACAACACCGTCCAGCAGCACCTTCCAGTTCGACTGCGCCACCAGCGTCACTGACAGGCCTTCATCGTCAAAAAAGCCTTTTTCCTTGGCAATTGCCAAAGGCGCCATGTCGGTCAGCTTGATGAAGCCCAGCGTCAATTCGGATTTCTCCACGCCGGGGGTTTCGGCATGGGCGGATTGGGCGGCGGGCAGGGAAAGGATCGCAGTTGTGGCAAGAAGGGCTGCAAGGCGTGTCATGTCTGGTTCCCGGATGGCCCCGATGTGCAGGGCGTTGAAATGCAAAAAACCGCTTTGATCCCTGCCGGTGAAAGGCAACGGATCGAGCGGCACTGCTCGGATTTTCCCAGCTTTGGGGGTCGGCACCGACAGACTTCATTGTCTTGGCGCTTGGATCAAACTTGGCAATGCCGCGCTGCGGCGTCAACGAGATGCTGCGGGGTTTTTGACCAGTCCGGCAAGTTTCGCAGTTGCAGCATTCTTCTGCCGCTTTTTTCAGCGTCCGGGCAGGCTGGGGTCGAAAATTCGGGCGTCAAAAAACGGATCGGCGGGCAGAATCATCTGGCCGCGTTCGGCGGGCACGGCGGTATCCTTGGCCAAAGCGCCTTCAAGTTTGTCCGATGCGCCGGGCAATTCCGCGCCTGCGTCGCGCAGATGAAGGCGGTAAAGGTCGCTGCGAAACACCGATGCGGCCTTGTGGGCGGCGTCGGCGGGATCAAGGCCATAGCGCGTCGCCAGCTGCACGCCGATCCAGGCAGCCTGACTGCGCCAGGGAAAGCTTGCGGCCCCGCTTTGAAACTCTATCAGATGCGGACTAAGGGTTTCTTCACCGCCGCGCGTCATCACCATGCGCCCGGTCAGCGCGCGTTCGATCACATCCGCCGACACGCCCAGCCGCTGCGCGCTGCCCAGCATTTCCGCCGCGATCATCTGATTGTCCGCCTGACCCAGCCAACGCCCGGCCCGCCAGACCGCACGCAGCAGGCGTCCGGCCAGAACCGGTTCCTCCTCGGCCCAACCGCTTCGCACCGCCAATACCTTTTCAGGCGCGCGCGCCCAGATGGCCGATCCGGGCAGCAAAAGCTCCCCCGCCCCCATATCAACCGCGACGGACCCCCAGGGCTCTCCGACGCAAAAGGCGTCAATCTCATCCGCCGCCAGCGCCGCGCCCATCCGGGGCGGCGGAATCGTCACGATCGTCAGCCGGTCAGGACGGCAGCCGAGTGCGGCCAGCCAGTAATGCAGCAATTCGACATGCATCGAAAAGGCAAAGGGCACGCCGATGCGCAGGTGCTGACTGGCCGCCAGAACAGCCCGCCCGGCGGCAAAAGCATCCTTGAAGTCAAACCCATAGCCCGCCGCGCGCATCTGCCCGGCAATGGAACCTGACACGCCGATCACATTGCCATTCATGTTCAACACGGACAAAGCGTCAAATCGGGCGGTCCCCCGCCCCAGACCTAAAGCCATCGCAATTGGCAGCGGAGCCAGCATCTGGGCCGCCGCGACCTGACCGGTGGCCAAAAGGTCGCGCAGAGCGGCCCAGCTGGGGGCGGTTTGCAGAACGACATGCAGGCCCTCCTCCTCGGCAAATCCCAGAACATCGGCCACCAGCAGCGGGGCGGCATCGACCAAAGGCACGAAGCCCAGATGCAGATCGACCGTCATTTCAGCAGATCCGCTGTCATCACCAGCGCCTGCGCCACTTCGGCCACTTTGCGGCCCTGATCCATCGCGGTCTTGCGCAGCAGGGCATAGGCTTCGTCCTCGCCAATGCCACGGGCGCGCATGATCAAGCCCTTGGCGCGGTCGATGACCTTGCGTTCTTCCAGCGCCCGCCGGGTTTCCGACAATTCGATGCGGATTTTTTGCAGCATGTGAAACCGCGCGATGGTGGCGTCAAGAATTGGTCGGATCCGATCTCCGCGCAGCCCATCCACCACATAGGCCGACTCCCCGGCCTCGATCTCGGCCCGTGTCAGCGCTCCGTCGCTTTGATCGACGAACATCGCGACGGGCCGCTCCATCGGCGCGGTGGCAAGGGTCAACTCTTCCAGCACGTCGCGGCTGGGATTGCCCGCGTCGATCAGCACGATGTCGGGGTTGCGCTGGGCGATGCGGCGGGCCAAGCCGGTTTCCTCGGCAATCACCATCACGTCGAAATCGCCAGCATCACGCAGCCCGTCAACGATCATCAACGCGCGCTCGCGGTCCTTTTCGACAACGATGATCGACAGACGCTTTTTCATCGGTCCTGTAAGCCGGGGAAGCGTGGGGCAGGGAAAGGTGATCTGGGGGTTTGTCAGGGGCTGAAGCGGCAGATGCACCAATATCGCCCGATTATGCGGCAAATCACGGCAATATGCCTATTTTGTGCGCAGATTCGGGTTTTGGAAACCACCCAACGTGACCAACCGCTCACGCCATCGACGGCTCAGCCCCGGACCGCTGCCAAACCATCCCGACAGCTTGCCCCCCAAACCCCCTTCCCCCAATCCCCCCTTTGCGCATAGCGTGGCGCAAAGCCAAAGGGGCGCATGATGCAAGACACGGTCCGGCTGCGGCAAATACTTGGGGTGGTCGGCGCGGTCAGCGGTCTGGCGCTGTGGGGCTTGTGGAAAGTCCTTGAAACCGGCGTTGTTACGGACCGCACAGCGCTGACACTCGCGGCCTTTGTCGCGGCGACGCTGGGCGCGCATATGGCCGTCTCTGGCCCTTTGACGCAAAAGCAGGCGGGATCGCGCGCCCTGTTGGTCGGTGCGGTCACCAGCCTTCTGATCACCCTTGCTGCCCTGCGCTATGATGAGGTGTCCTTTACCCCGCCAATGTCGGTCGGCTTCCTGATCATCCTGTGGCATTTGTCGCTGCCCTTCGTGATCTGTCAGGGCCTTGGCCGCGGCCTGCGCCATTACCCGACCCTATATGCTGAGGCATGGAAGCTGTTTGAACGCCTGATCGCGGCCTGGATCTTCGCTGGGTTGACTTGGGCGGTGATCTATCTGGCCGATCTAGTGCTGGGGCTGGTTGGTTTGCAAATCCTGACGATGATCACGGATGTCGAGCCTTTGGCCCCGATGATCACCGGCGGCGCTTTGGGCTTGGGTCTGGCGGTCATGCTGGAAATCGGCGGCGATGTGGTGCCGGCGCTGCTGCAACGGCTGCTGCGCCTGCTGCTTCCGGTTCTGCTGGCCGTGGTGGTGTTGTTTTTGGTGATCCTGCCCTTCCGCAACTTTGATCAGGTGTTTGGCAGCCTGTCGGCCGGGGCGATCTTTCTGGTTCTGGTGGCCATCATGGCCTCTATGGTCACCGCTGCCACCGGCCCGGATGACGGCCAACAGGTGCAACCCCGCCTGATGCAACTGGCCGCGCGCGTCATGGCCGGCCTGATAATCCTGCCCGCGCTTCTGGCGATCTGGGCTTTGTGGTTGCGGGTGCAGCAATACGGCTGGACGCCCGAGCGTTTGGCCGCCGCCATGCTGATGCTGATCGCGCTGACCTCGGCCGCGCTGTATCTTTTTGCAGCCCTGCGACCGGTCTGGCATGATGGCATCAGGCGTGGCAATGTGATCGTCGCACTATTGGGCATGGTCCTGACCTGTGTCTTTATCGGCGTTTTGCCGACCGAAAAGATCGCCGCCCGCAACCTGATCACCCGGTACGAGGCGGGCCTTATCCCGACCGACAAGCTGGAAGTCTATGTTCTGGAACGCTGGGGCCGTCCGGGGGCCGCCGCCTTGGCCACCCTGCGGGTCAAGGCCGACGCGGGCGATACCGCGCTGGCCGCCTTGCTGGATGGACAGGTCGTCGCCCCTGATCCCGACCGCATCGACAAATTGCGCGCCGATCTGAAGGCGCTTTTGCCAGTGCAGCCGGCCACTGCCACCGCCACGCGTGACGCGCTGTTTGACCTTGCCAGCGCCGATCAGATCCAGACCTGGATTAGCCTTTGTCAGCCGATGGGCGCCCCGCCCGCCGTGCCCTGCGGCCTTGTCGTTGCCGATTTCCTGACCGATTCCATCGGAGAGGAGGTGCTGTTTCTGCAAAAGGACGCCTACGGCCTGCTGCTTAGCGCCTATGCTTTCGGTCCGGACGGGCTGGTCAGCCACTCGGTCACCGCGGGCAGCCTGCTGGGCTATGTCTATTCCGAACCGCCGGCAGATCTGTTTGCCCAGATGATGTCCGCCCCGCCCACGCTGATGCCCGCACCGATGAACATGATCGACCTTGGCGGCGGCGTGATCGTTCTGCCCAACGTTCTGCCGTGACATCGGGCCATATCGCCGGGCATTTTACGAAAATCGCTGATTTGGCCTTCTGTTAAGGGTTGGTCGCTATCTTGAGCGGACCTAACCCGAGTTTGCCCGATGCATGGCCTGATCAACCGCTCTATCCAAAGCTTCCTGCGTGAGACTTATGGCGATGCGGTCTGGGCCGCTGTTCTGCGCGGGGCCGAGGTGGGGTTTGACAGCTTTGAACCCATGCTGTTTTACCCGCCCGAACTGACCGATGCCATGCTGCTGGCGGCCTGCGACACCCTTGACCGGCCCAAGGCCGACATTCTGGAAAGCCTTGGCACCTATCTGGTCACCAGCCCCAATCTGAAGGCGCTGCGACGGTTGCTGCGCTTTGGTGGGGTGGGCTTTGTCGATTTCCTGCATACGCTTGAAGATCTGCCCGACCGCGCGCGGCTGGCGCTGTCCGATCTGGACCTGCCCGAATTGATTCTGTCCGATCAGGGGGATGGCCATTACCG
>JANNBI010000513.1:0-2148 GCA_031385345.1 Paracoccaceae bacterium
TGCCAATGCGTATCGTCTGCACCACGGTTTCCGGGGCCTGACGACGCAGCTCGACGTGCAAAAGCCCATGCTCCAGCACGGCGCCCGCCACTTCGACCCCGTCCGCCAGAACAAAGCTGCGCTGAAAAGCCCGCGCGGCAATGCCCCGGTGCAAAAAAACCCGCTCGCCCGGATCTTCGGGGTGACGGCCGCGCACCACAAGCTGCCGGTCCTCGACCGTGATGGCCAGATCCTCATCGCGAAAACCCGCGACGGCGAGGGTGATGCGGTAGGTGGTTTCGGTTGTCGCTTCGATGTTGAAGGGCGGATAGCCTTCGGAGGCGGTTTTCGCCGTCCTTTCAACCAGTCGTTCCAGCTGTTCAAACCCCAACAAAAAGGGATGGGCGCCAAAGGTTAGTTTCGTCATCGTCATGTCCTTTGCAAAAGCGACATTGGTATCGGGCGGCCCCATCATGGCAGCGCGCCCGCTTGCTGTTGAAATATGGGGGCTGGCCCAGCCCACCGCAAGGCCATGCGTGCAGGGGATTGCAGTGGCTCGCACTGCGCCTAGGCCGCCCTGACCGCAAAATCGAAAAGAAAACCGGCAGATTCTTCGCAAGCAGGGCGCGAATCACTATATCATCAGCGCAACAGCAAGACGGATGTCCCAACCGCTATGAATGCCTCCAGTGAAATGAGCTTTGAAGATATGCTGCGCGTCCGTCTGGATGTGATGCGGCGTGAGCATCGCGATCTGGATGAGGCCGTGCATGTGTTGGAAGTGGCGGGCCGGCCCGACCCTTTGACCCTGCGCCGGTTGAAAAAGCAAAAGCTGGCGCTGAAGGATCAGATCGTGAAGCTGGAGGATCATCTGATCCCCGATATCATCGCCTGATCAGGCCACAGCCGCCGACAGCGCGCCAAGGATCAGGCACAGCGGGCCGTAATACCTGCGGTCCAGCGTGGCAAAGGGTTCTACCGGGGTCAGTCGGCGCCAGAATGCGGTATAGGTGACGGCGCCGCGCCCGACAAAGATCGCCGCCATGCCCCAGATCATCAAGCTGCGCATCGGGCTTTCGGGCCAAAAGGGCAAGGACGCCCCGATCAGCAGCACAGCCGCCACCAAAGCGCACAGCAGCGGGCTGGGCATGGTGGCGGCACTGGGAAAGCCGGTCGCGGCATGGGCAAGTGCCGCCTCGGACCGCAGGGGAAACCAGATCCCCAAGGCCCACAACAGATGCAGCCCCGACAGGACCAGAAGGGGAAGGGCGAGGGCGAGGGAAAAGGGGTTCATCCCCGCAGCATAGCCCAAGTCTGGCCCGCGCGCCTTGCCATAATGCTGCACGCGCGCTATTGGGCGGCATTGCATAGGGGGCGCGCGGATGGCGGTTCAGGTCGGTATCATCATGGGGTCGCAGTCGGACTGGCCGACGATGAAAGAGGCCGCGCTGATCCTTGACGCGCTGGGGGTCGGGTATGAAACCAAGATCGTCTCGGCCCACCGCACGCCGGACCGGCTGTGGGACTATGGCAAGACGGCGGTGACGCGCGGGTTGCAGGTGATCATCGCCGGGGCGGGTGGTGCGGCGCATCTGCCCGGCATGATGGCCAGCAAGACCCGGGTGCCGGTGATCGGCGTGCCGGTGCAGACCAAGGCCCTGGCGGGGGTGGACAGCTTGTATTCCATTGTGCAGATGCCGCGCGGCTTTCCGGTGGCGACAATGGCCATCGGGGCGGCCGGGGCGGCCAATGCCGGGTTGCTGGCGGCGGGGATTCTGGCACTTCAGGACGACGCTTTGGCGCAGCGGCTGGACGATTGGCGCGCGGCCCTGTCTGCCGCCATCCCGGACGAGCCGAAAGATGACTGATCCCCTGCCCCTTGGCACCACGATCGGTATTCTGGGCGGCGGCCAGCTGGGCCGGATGCTGTCGGTTGCGGCGGCGCGTCTGGGCTACCGCACGCATATTTATGAACCGTCCGCGAACCCTCCGGCGGCCGATGTCGCGCATTCCTGCACCACGGCGGGCTATGACGATGTGGCGGCGCTGACCGCCTTTGCTGCCGCCGTGGATGTGATCACCTATGAGTTTGAGAATATCCCCACCGCCGCGCTGGATATCCTGGAGGCTGCGCGCCCGATCCGCCCCAACCGCCGGGCTTTGGCCATC
>JANNBI010000005.1:0-18544 GCA_031385345.1 Paracoccaceae bacterium
TGCGCGCGGTCGGGGTCGGTTTTCACCACGGTCCAAGGCGCGGCGGCTTGCAGGTATTCATTGCCCAAGACCCAGATCGCGCGCAATTCGGCGGCGGCCTTGCGCACCTCCATTTGTTGCATCAGCGCGGTGTAATCGGCCACGCGCGCGCCCAGATCGGCAATCAGCGCCGCCTCTTGCGGGCCAAAACTGCCGCCACCGGGTATATCTTCGCCAAATTTCGCCACGGCGAATTTGGTGACCCGGCTGACCAGATTGCCCAAAACATCCGCCAGATCCTTGTTGACCGAGGCTTGAAAGTTTTCCCAGGTGAACTCTGCATCGCTGGATTCTGGCGCATGCGACAGCAGCCACCAGCGCCAGTAATCCGACGGCAGGATCGACAAAGCCTGATCCATGAACACACCGCGCCCGCGCGAGGTGCTGAACTGGCCGCCATCATAATTCAGGTAGTTGAAGGACTTAAGGTAATCCACCAGCTTCCAAGGCTCGCCGCTACCAAGGATCGTCGCGGGGAAGGACAGGGTGTGAAACGGCACGTTGTCCTTGCCCATGAACTGATAATACGTCACGTCCTGCGCCCCCTTGTCGGTGCGCCACCAGCGTTGCCATGCGGTATCGGGCAGGCCCTTGGCATCGGCCCATTCCGCCGTCGCCGCGATATATTCGATGGGCGCGTCGAACCAGACGTAGAACACCTTGCCTTCCATCCCCGGCCAGGGTGCCACGCCCTTTTGCACCGGAATGCCCCAGTGCAGATCGCGGGTGATGCCGCGGTCCTGCAACCCGTCACCGTCGTTCAGCCATTTCTTCGCGATCGACGTGGTCAGGATCGGCCAGTCGGTCTTGCTGTCGATCCAGGCGGCCAGTTTGTCGCGTAAGGACCGCTGCATCAAGTACAGATGCTTGGTTTCGCGCACCTCTAAATTAGTCGATCCCGAAATCGTTGACCGCGCGTCGATCAGATCGGTCGGGTCCAGCTGTTTGGTGCAATTGTCGCATTGATCACCGCGCGCCGAGGTGAAACCGCAGTTCGGACAGGTGCCTTCGATATAGCGGTCGGGCAGAAAGCGACCGTCGTCGATGGAATAGATCTGTTTTTCCGACACTTCCCGGATCAGGCCCATTTCGTCCAACTTGGCGGCGAAATGCTGCGTCAGGCGGTGGTTGCGCGGGCTGGAGGAGCGGCCAAAATGATCAAAGGACAGCCGGAAGCCCTTGGCAATTTCGGCCTGAACGGCGTGCATTTCGGCGCAATATTCGGCCACCGGCTTTTGCGCCTTGGCAGCGGCGAGTTCGGCTGGCGTGCCATGCTCGTCCGTGGCGCAGATGAACATCACCTCATGCCCCATCGCCCGGTTAAAGCGCGCGAACAGATCGGCGGGCAACTGACTGCCCACCAGATTGCCCAAATGCTTGATCCCGTTGATATAAGGAATGGCGGAGGTGATCAGAATCCGTGCCATGGCGCGCCCCTTTTTGGTGGTAGCGCCCCGTTTACCGCAAGCCCGCGCCAAGGGCCAGAGGGGAGGGCGGATGCCGATCCTGTTGCGGACAGGCAGGAAACGCTTTGGGAGAGAGTTTCCCTGTTCGTTGTCACAAGGCGTAAGCCGAAATCCAAGGGGTTGTCCGCAGGCGCGGCCAAATTCGATTGAAATCAAAGTGGGCAGGAAACAGGCGCTGATCCTTCGAACCCTGCGCCTACCGCCCCGCCTTTTCCGCGATCCCCGACAGCCCCTCGCGCGCGGTCAACACCGCCTCGACCTCAGCCAGGGTCACGTCCCGTGCCGCCAGCATGACCAGCAGGTGATACAACACATCCGCGGCTTCTGCCGTCAGCTTGGCGCGGTCGCCCTTCACCGCTTCGATGATGGCCTCAACCGCCTCTTCGCCAAATTTTTCGGCGCATTTCTCGGGGCCTTTGGCCAGCAGTTTGGCGGTCCAGCTGCTTTCGGGGTCGGCGCCTTTTCGCGCGGCGATGGTGGCGGCCAGCCGCTCCAGCGCGCTCATGTCAGGCGCATCGGAATGCCCGCCGCCGCCATATGCGCCTTCGCCTGCCCGATCGTAAATGTTCCAAAATGGAAAATCGAGGCGGCCAGAACGGCGCTGGCATGCCCCTCGGTCACGCCTTCAACCAGATGGTCCAACGTGCCCACCCCGCCGCTTGCGATGACCGGAACCGCCACCGCATCCGAAACCGCCCGCGTCAGGGCCAGGTTGTAGCCGCCCTTGGTGCCGTCGCGGTCCATCGAGGTCAGCAAGATCTCTCCCGCCCCCTTGGCCACCATCAACCGGGCAAATTCCACCGCATCAATCCCGGTGGCCTGGCGTCCGCCATGGGTAAAAATCTCCCATTTACCGGGGCTTACGGTTTTGGCATCAATCGCCACCACGATACATTGCGACCCGAATCGATCCGCCGCCTGCGCCACCACATCCGGATCGGCCACGGCGGCAGAGTTGAAACTGACCTTGTCCGCCCCGGCCAACAACAGCGCGCGCACGTCCATGTGGCTGCGCACGCCGCCGCCCACGGTCAGCGGCATAAAACACTGCTCGGCCGTGCGCGTCACCAGATCGAACATCGTGCCGCGGTTTTCATGGGTGGCGTGAATGTCGAGAAAACACAATTCATCCGCCCCCGCCGCATCATAGGCACGGGCCGCTTCGACCGGATCCCCGGCGTCGATCAGGTTGACGAAATTCACGCCCTTGACCACCCGGCCATCAGCGACATCAAGGCAGGGAATGATGCGGGTTTTCAGCATGGGTCCTTGAATGCCTCGCAAAGGGTCCAAAGGCAAGATCTGACTGAGGTCTTGGTGATCATCCTGCTTGAATTTACTTGCAAACCCGGTGCAACTCGATTTCCTAAAGCAATGGCAAATCTTGTTCTTTTACACAAAGCGGACTCAATTTACGATGACGAGCCGGATAGGGTTTATGACTTTCCCCGGTCCTATCTGAAGGCGGTTTACGAAGGGGTGGGCGACTGGATCGCCTATTACGAACCGGTCAAAGCAGGACCGCGGGGTTACTTTGCGGTCGCAAAAATTAAACGGATCATCCCGAAACCCGGCGTCGATGGCCGCTTTTTCGCCTTGATCGAACCCGGCAGCTTTTTGCCTTTTGATCAGAATGTTCCTCGACTCTTGGCCGGCCGGCCGCATGAGTCGGCCCTTTCGGCCGCCGACGGAACGCCAAAGTCGGGCGGTGCGCAACAACTGGCAGTTCGCCGTTTGCCGGCGGTAGAATTCTCAAAGATCGTCGCCCTTGGTTTGCCGGTGAACCTCGAAACCATTGAAGCGAACCGATACAGTTCAGAACGATTTGACCTGGACGAAGGCGCGCTTCCGTTCGAACGACCAGTGATCGAACGGTTGACCAGCCGACCTTACCGGGATGTTGCCTTTCGCAGAAAGGTCCGCGCCGCCTATGATTTTCGCTGCGCCATTTCGGGCCTGCGCCTTCGGAATGGTGGCGGGCGTCCGGAAGTACAGGCTGGGCATATTAGGCCTGTGGAACAGCTTGGCAGCGACTCTGTCCGCAACGGGCTGGCGTTGTCTGGCACGCTGCACTGGATGTTTGACCGTGGGCTTTTGTCTGTGGCCGAGGATCTGACAATTCTGGTTTCTCACAACAAAGTGCCGGCAGAGGTCGTTAGCAGGTTGATTATTCCGCAGGGAAAACTGTGCTTGCCGCAGGACGCGCGCGACTGGCCGCACCCAGAAAATCTGCGATGGCACCGTGAGAATGTATTCGGGCAGATGACGGTGGATGAGCCTTCTCCGTGGGCTTGACCCCACCCAAGCCCCCCCCAAGTCACCCCTTCAGCGCCACCAGCGCCGCCGCCAGATCTATCGCCCCGTCATAAATCGCGCGCCCCGAAATCGCCCCCGCGATCACCCCGGTGTCGCGCAGGGCGATCAGATCAGCCATCCGCGACACCCCGCCGCTGGCGATAACCGGGATCGTAATCGCCCGCGCCAGCGCCTCGGTCGCGGCGATGTTCGGGCCCTGCATCGCGCCGTCGCGGTCGATATCGGTATAGATGATGGCCGCCACCCCGGCATCTTCGAAACTTTTCGCCAGATCGGTCACGTGGACATCGGTTTCCACCGCCCAGCCCTTCGTCGCCACCATCCCGGCGCGCGCGTCGATGCCCACGGCGACCCGACCCGGAAATTCTCGTGCCGCCAGCCGTACCAGATCGGGGTTTTCCACCGCCACGGTGCCAAGAATGACCCGCGCCAGACCGCGCGTCAGCCACATCTCGATCGTCGCCATGTCGCGGATACCGCCGCCCAACTGGGCCGGGACGGTGATCGCGGCCAAGATCGCCTCTACCGCTGCTCCGTTCACCGGGGTTCCGGCGAAAGCGCCGTTCAGATCGACCAGATGCAGCCATTCGCAGCCCGCATCCTGAAAGATCCGCGCCTGTGCCGCCGGATCATCGCCAAAGACCGTTGCCGCCGACATTTCGCCCCGCAGCAACCGGACGCATTGGCCGTCCTTCAGGTCAATCGCGGGATACAGGATCATGGCGGCCTCCGGGGGGGTTGGTCTGGCGGTGCTTTGGCATGAGGCGCGGCCAAGGGCAAGCGGGGCCGGGCGACCCGCAACGCCCCAAGGCTACCCCCAAGACTACCCAACGTCACGCTTGCCAGAAAGTCCCTTTGCCGCAATCGTCGCGACCATCACCAAGGGGGAGGAGACCCGCATGAAGAAACTGATCCTTGCCGGCGCGCTGGCGCTGTTAGGCAGCGCCGCCTTTGCCGCTGACCCGATCGAGGGCATCTGGCAGACCGCCAAAGACGACAACGGCAACTACGGTCATATTCAGGTCGCGCCCTGCGGCCCGGCCTTTTGCGGCACCTTGATCAAAAGCTTTGATTCGGCCGGTGCGGCGATGGAAAGTGACAATATAGGAAAGCTGATCGTCTGGGACATGGTCGCCTATCCCGACGGTCTGTATGACGATGGCAAAGTCTGGTCGCCCGATCGTGACAAGACCTATAACTCGGATATGACGCTGACCGGCAATTCGGTAACGGTGCGGGGCTGTGTCATGGGGATCTGCCGTGATGGCGGCACCTGGACCCGGGTGAAATAGCAGGCTTCGGGTCGCGCCGACCGGTCTTTCCTGCCACAAGAGGCAAAACGGGGGGCATGAATGTCGGCGCGAAACTGGGGGCTGTTGATCATCCTGTCGGTCCTTTGGGGCGGATCGTTCTTTTTTGTCGAAATCGCCCTGACGGGGTTGCCGCCCCTGACCATCGTTTTCGCACGGGTCACCGGGGCGGCGGTTATCCTCGCGCTGTGGATCACGGCGCGGGGCCACGATTTGCCCCAAGGGGCCGTCGCGTGGCGCGCGCTTCTGGTGCAGGGGCTGTTGAACAACGCCGTGCCTTTTACCTTGTTTGCCGTGGCCCAAGGCCAGATCGAGGGGGCTTTGGCCGCCATCGTCAACGCCACCACGCCGCTGTGGACCGTGCTGGCGGCGCATGTTTTTACCCGCGATGACCGTCTGACCCCCGCCAGCGCCGTGGCGGTGGGTTTGGGCTTTGGCGGGGTGCTGGTGATGACGGGCGGGCAGGCGGGCGGGACGGCTTGGGCGCTGGTGGCCTGCCTGGCGGCGGCGATGTCCTACGGAGTGGCGGGCATCTGGGGGCGGCGGTTCAAACCGCTTGGCCTGCGGCCCGAGCAGGTGGCCTTTGGTCAGGTCAGCGCCGCCAGTCTGCTGGTTCTGCCGCTTTGGCTGGTGCTGGACCGGCCCTGGTCGCTGCCCGCGCCGCCACTGTCGGCGCTGGTCGCCGTTGTGGGGCTGGTGGTGCTGTCAACCGCGCTGGCCTATCTGATCTTCTTTCGCATCCTCGCCTCTGCCGGGGCGACGATGCTGTCTTTGGTCACCTTTCTGATCCCGGTTTCGGCCATCGCCCTTGGCATCGGATTTCTGGGCGAGGCACTGTTGCCCCGGCATCTGGCGGGTCTGGCGCTGATCCTTTTGGGCCTGATCGCCATCGACGGAAGGCTGGTGACATGGGCAAGACGCTGACCCCCGAACCGCCGCGTACCCCCGGTCGCCCACTGGATGACGCGGAGTGGAAGGCGCTGGAAACGCGTACGCCCGGCCCGCTGATCTATGCCGTGCGCACCACCGGCATCTGCTGCCGCGCGGGCTGTCCGGCGCGCACCCCCAACCGCGAAAACGTCAGCCTGTTTGACAGCCGCGAGGCCGCTGTTCTGGCCGGGTTCCGCCCCTGCAAACGCTGCTGGCGGGACTAGCCGAACACGCTCCACCCCGTGGCGCGGGCCAAGCGTTCGACCGCCAGCGTGCCCAGTTGCGAATTGCCCTGCGGCCCCAGACCCGGCGACCAGACCGCGATGCTGGCCCGCCCCGGTGCCACCGCAAGGATCCCGCCGCCAACCCCGGATTTCCCTGGCAAACCAACGCGGTAGGCGAACTCACCCGATCCGTCATAATGGCCACAGGTCATCATCAAGGCGTTGATCCGCCGCACCCGCGCGGGCGACACCAGTCGGGGAGCGCCATCCATTCCGGTCAGAAACCGCCCGGCAAGGGCCAGTTGACGGCACGACATCTCGATCGCGCAGTGATGCACATAGGTGCCGATGGTCAGGGCGGCGGGGTTTTTCAGATTGCCATACGCCGCCATGAATTCCGCCAGCGCCGTGTTGCGATGCGAGGTCGCCTGTTCCGACGCCGCCACCGCCTTGTTGATATGGATCGCCGGATCGCCAGCAGCGGTGCGGATGAAGCTAAGGATTTCAGCCAGAACCGCGCGCGGCGAATGACCTTCCAGAATAGCATCCGTCACCGCGATGGCCCCAGCGTTCACAAAGGGGTTGCGGGGGATCCCGGCCTCATTTTCCAGTTGCAGAATCGAGTTGAAGGCCAGCCCGGACGGCTCTCGTCCCACCCGCGTCCACAGCTTGTCGCCCAACCGCCCCAGCGCGATGGCCAGAGTGAACACCTTGGAAATGGATTGGACCGAAAACCCCACATCCGCATCGCCCGCCGTCAGAACCTGACCGTCGGGCAGCGCCAGCGCGATGCCGAACTGACCGGGATCGACCGAGGCAAGCTCGGGGATATAGCTGGCGACGCGGCCCCGGTCGGGGGCGGCAGCCATTTCAGCCGCGATCTCGGTCAGGATGGATTGCAGGTCCATCCCCTAGGGCCGCCAGGTCAGGAAATTCGCAATCAGCCGCAGCCCGGTGGCTTGGGATTTCTCGGGGTGAAACTGCATGCCCACCATCGTATCGCGCCCGATGATCGCGGTAACCGGGCCGCCGTAATCGACATAGGCCAGCCGGTGCGCCGGATTTTCAACCTGAAACTGGAAGGAATGCACGAAATAGGCATGATCGCCCAAGGTCAGGCCCGCCAGAACCGGATGCGCCGCCGCCCCGGGGTCCAGCACCAGATCGTTCCAGCCCATATGCGGCACCTTCAGCGCGGCGTCCTGCGGCGCGATTTTGTCCACCGCGCCGGGGATCCAGTCGAACCCGGCGGTATCGTGATATTCGCGACCTTGGGTGGCCATCATCTGCATGCCGACGCAGATGCCAAGGAAGGGGCGCGCGCGCTGCGTCACCGCCTCTTCGATCGCGTCAAACAGCCCGCCGTAACTGCCCAAGGCCTGCCGACAGGCCGGAAAAGCCCCGTCGCCCGGCAGCACGATCCGGTCAGCGCGGGCCACATCCTCGGGGCGTGAGGAGACGAGGATCTGCCCGCCACCCACCTCGACCGCCATGCGTTGAAAGGCCTTTTCGGCCGAATGCAGATTGCCGGAATCGTAATCGACAAGGACGGTTAACATCTGTTCAGCCTTCTTGCGCCGGATTGGGACCAAAGCCTTTGGCGGGCGTATGACCGCCAAAGGGTGGGGTCAAAGCGCGCCTTTGGTGGAGGGCAGGGCGTCGCCAAGGCGGGGGTCCACCTCTACCGCCATGCGCAGGGCGCGGGCGACGGATTTGAAGGTGGCCTCTGCGATGTGGTGGCTGTTCACCCCGTGACGCTGATCGACATGCAGGGTGATGCCGCCATGGGTGGACAGGGCCTGAAAAAACTCTCGCAGAAGTTCGGTGTCGAAGCTGCCGATCTTGGGGGTCGGGGGGGTGACGTTCCAGATCAGGAACGGGCGCGCGGACAGGTCCAGCGCGGTGTGGATCTGGGCGTCGTCCATCGCCAGCGCGAAATGGCCATAGCGCCGGATGCCGCGCTTGTCGCCCAAGGCGCGGGTCAGCGCCTGACCCAAAGCGATGCCACAATCTTCGACCGTGTGGTGGTCGTCGATATGCAGATCGCCCTTGGCCCGCAGGTCGATATCAATCAGCGAGTGGCGCGACAGCTGGTCGATCATATGGTCGAAAAACCCCACCCCGGTCTGGCTGTGGCACTGGCCGGCGCCATCCAGATCAATCGCCACGGTGATCGTGGTTTCATTGGTCTTGCGGGTGATTTCGGCCTTGCGCATCGGGGGCTCCGGAGTTTGGGACGGGTATTGGGTGTCCTGACGTGGGGGCCTTATAGGGGCAGGCGGGGCAGGGGGGAAGGGTTTGGGTGATTTTCGGCTTGGCAGGGGCGGCCCGATCGGCTTTCCTGCCGCAAACAGCGAGGATTTCATGCCATTTCCCGACCTTTGGCCCGACAGCGTGGCCGACTACCGTTCTTTGGCCGTGGCCCCGGCGGATTTCGATGCTTTCTGGGCCGAAACCCTTGCCGAGGCGCGGCGTTACCCGCTGGATCTGACGCTGGAGCCGCAGCAGGGCAGCGTGACAGCCTTTGACGTTTTCGACGCCAGTTTCGCGGGCTTTGGCGGGCATCGGGTGAAGGCTTGGGTCATTATGCCCAAAGGTGGGGCGCGGTCGGTGGTGGTGAAATTCATCGGCTATGGCGGCGGGCGGTCGCTGGCGCATGAACACCTGCTGTGGGCGGCGACCGGGCGGGCGGTTCTGGTGATGGACACGCGCGGGCAGGGGTCCAGTTGGTCGGCGGGCGAAACGGCGGATCCGGTCGGATCGGACCCGGCGCATCCGGGGTTCATGACGCGGGGCATCGGCGCGCGTGAGACGTATTACTATCGCCGGGTTTTCACCGACGCCGTCCGCGCGGTCGAGGCGGCGCGTACCCTGCCGGACGTGGGTCCGGGCCAGATCGCGGTCTGTGGCGGATCGCAGGGCGGCGGGATTTCGTTGGCGGTGGCGGGGCTGGTGCCGGGACTGGCCGGGGTCATGCCGGACGTGCCCTATCTGTGCGATTTCGCCCGCGCCGTCGGGGTGGCCAGCCGCGATCCCTATCTGGAAATCGCGCGCTATCTGTCGGTGCATCGCGCGGCAGAGGCGGCGGTTTTCGCCACCCTGTCCTATTTCGACGGCGTGCATTTCGCCGCCCGCGCCACGGCCCCGGCGCTGTTTTCGGTCGGCCTGATGGACACGATTTGTCCGCCTTCGACGGTTTACGGCGCCTATAACGCCTATGCCGGCCCCAAATCCATCGAAAGCTACACCTTTAACGACCATGAAGGCGGCGGTCCGGTGCAAGAGGCGGCGCAGATGGCTTGGGCGGTGGGGCGGTTCTAGGTCGGAGTGCTGAAGATCGGGTAAAAACAAAGGCCGCTGTCATCGCTGACAACGGCCTTTTGATTTGGAGCGGGCGAAGGGATTCGAACCCTCGACCCTAACCTTGGCAAGGTTATGCTCTACCCCTGAGCTACGCCCGCACTCCGTTTGCGGGGATTAGCCCAAGTCGCGGGCAAGGGCAAGCGGGTTTCATCAGCCCCGTTGCAAGATCCGCGCCAAAAGCACGTCGAAGGGCGGGATGTCGAACAGGCTGCGCTTGGGACAGTCGGGCAGGTTCAGGCCCAAAAGCGCATAGCCATGCACCATGGTCCAGACCAAAGTCTCTATCTGGGGATCCGGTGTGCCGTCGGGGGAAAACGGCAGGCAGGCGTCACGCAGAACCTGATATGCCGCGGCCGAGGCCTGCATCACCTGTGGATCGTCGCGCGTAACCTCGGCCGAGACGAACAGCAGGTGAAACAACCCGGCGCGGTCCATCGCAAAGGCCAGATAGCCATCGCAGACCCCGACAAGCCGGGAAAAATCGTTGTTCAGGGCCAGTTCCGCTGCCGCGCGGTGCTGGATCATCGAACCGGTAAACTGGGCATAGGCGCGGGCGGCCATGGCGGTTTGCAGGCCCTTCAGACCGTCGAAATGATGCGCCGGGGCGGCATGGGACACCCCCGCCAGTGCCGCAGCCCGCCGCAGGGTCAGGGCGGATGGCCCGCCTTCGGCCAAAAGACGCAGGCCAGCGGCAATCAGCGCCTCGCGCAGATCGCCGTGGTGATGGGGCAGGTCTTTGGTCATGTTTATCCTTTGCCGGATTGCTTGACAGTGTCAAGATCTGTGCTAGCTTCGCCCGAACTTTACACTGTCAAGGAGATGGGCATGACACGGGTTTTGGGGTTTGGGCTGACCGGTTTGTTCTGGCTGTTGTGCCTTAGTGTGGCGGCGGTGTCGCTGCGGTTTCTGATGGCACCGTTGGCCGTGGTGATGGACCATATGGCGCATTACCTGCCCACGGCCCCGGTCGCGCTGTATGCCCATCTGATCGGCGCGCCCTTGGCTTTGGCGCTGGCCCCGTTCCAATTGTGGCAGGGGCTGCGGCGCAAGCGGCCAAGGCTGCACCGGGCGCTGGGCTATGCCTATGTCAGCGCGGTGGTTCTGGCGGGGGTGGGGGCGCTGGCGATGTTGCCGCAGTTTCAGGGCACGGTGTTCGCCGCCGCCGGATTTGCGGTTCTGGGGGTTTTGTGGATCGGCATCACGCTGCGGGGCGTGATGCTGGCGCGGGGCGGGCAGATGGCGGCGCATCGCCGGATGATGCTGCGTTCGGTCGCGCTGAGTTTTGCAGCGGTCACCTTGCGGCTGATCATGGCCCCGCTGATGGCGGACGGCTGGACCGGGCTGGAGACGTATCAGATCACCGCCTGGGGCGCTTGGGTGCCCAACCTGATCGCGGTGGAGATTTACCTGCGCTATGGCAGCAAAAAGGCCCCGGTCTAGGGGGCCCTTAGCGGTTCGATTGGAGCGGGCGAAGGGATTCGAACCCTCGACCCTAACCTTGGCAAGGTTATGCTCTACCCCTGAGCTACGCCCGCACCGTTCGAACGAGGCGGGGTCTAGGCAAAGCCGGGCAGGGTGGCAAGAGAGAAAACGCATGGCGGGGATATTTTTGCTTTTCGGTGCGGTGCGGGGCGGTTGGGAAAGGGGGGAAGTGTTAAGATCGGTGGTCGGGGCGGGCTGGAAATAGGTCAGCGATTATGCCGTATTTCGGGTGGGGGTCGGGCAGATATTGCGGTTCGGCTTGGGACCGGGACCAGATTTGCGATTTTGGAGGCGTTTTGCCAAGAAAAAATTGCGCGAGATCAATTTACCTTTGGGGCGGCGGCAGGGGGGCGCTCCAGCGGTGTCGGGGGCTGCGTTGGGTCTTGGGGGAAAGGTTAACCGATCCGGGCTGTCGCGGGGTTAACCGCGCGGGCGGAGGGGGTGGCGGCTGTCGCGGATTATTGGTGGTTGATTGGGTAGGGGGTGTTGCGACGGCGCGCGCGGGTCGTCCGCGAGGGGCGTTCGTGAAACGGTCCGCGCGGGGCGAGGGCAGGCCGTTGATTCCGCCGCACAAGGTGGGCGCTAAGGGGCAGGGGGGGCGGCGCTGATCCCGCCCCCGTGCTGCGCGTTATTCCAGTTCGACCAGCAGATCCTTGGCGTCGATCTGGCTGCCGGGCTGGACGTGCAGGGCTTTGATCGTGGCCTCACGGTCGGCGTGGATGCCGGTTTCCATCTTCATCGCCTCGATCGTCAGCAGCAGATCGCCCGCCTTGACCTTTTGGCCCGCCACCACCGCGACCGAAGCCACGGCACCGGGCATCGGCGCGCCCAGATGGTTGGGGTTGCCCTCGGTCGCTTTGGGTTTGGCGGCGGTCTTGGCCATCACGGCGCGGTTGGGCACGCGGGTGACGCGGGGCTGGCCGTTGAGTTCGAAGAACACCTTCACTTCGCCATCCTCGGTCGTCTCGCCCACGGCTTGCAGGCGAATCTCAAGGGTCTTACCGGCGTCGATCTGGGCGGTAATCTCATCCCCCGGCTGCATGCCGTAGAAGAAGGTTTTCGTCGGCAGGCTGCGGACCGGGCCATACATCTTGTGGCGGCCCATGTAATCCAGAAACACCTTGGGATACATCAGATAGCCGTTCAGATCTTCATCGTCGATCTTCAAGCCGTTAAGTTCGCTGGAAAGTTTCGTGCGCACCGCCTCCAGGTCCACGGCGGGCATACCGGCACCGGGGCGGGTGATCATCGGGATTTCGCCCTTCAGCACCTTTTTGGAGATCCCCTCGGGCCAGCCGCCATGGGGTTGGCCAAGGTTGCCTTTCAGCATGTCCACGACAGAGTCGGGGAAGGACATATCGACCTTCGGATCCTCGACCTGGGCGCGGGTCAGGTTTTGGGCGACCATCATCAGGGCCATGTCGCCCACGACCTTGGACGAGGGCGTGACCTTGACGATGTCGCCAAACATCCGGTTGGCATCGGCATAGGCCTGCGCCACCTCGTGCCAGCGTTCTTCCAGCCCAAGGCTGCGCGCCTGCGCCTTGAGGTTGGTGAACTGGCCGCCGGGCATTTCGTGCAGATAAACCTCGGAGGCGGGGGCGGGGATGCCGGATTCGAAGGCGGCGTATTGGGCGCGCACGCCTTCCCAGTAGTTGGAGATTTCGCGGATGGCGGCGATGTCCAACCCGGTGTCGCGGTCGGTGTGGCGCAAAGCCTCGACCACCGATCCCAGACAGGGCTGCGAGGTGCCGCCGGAAAAGGCGTCCATCGCGGCGTCGATGGCATCGACCCCGGCGTCGCAGGCGGCAAGGATCGTGGCGGCGGCCGCACCCGAGGTGTCATGGGTGTGGAAATGGATCGGCAGGCCGATTTCCTGTTTCAGGGTCTTGATCAGGATGCGGGCGGCGGCGGGTTTCAACAGGCCCGCCATGTCTTTCAGGCCCAGCACATGCGCCCCGGCGGATTTCAACTCTTTCGCGCGGTCCACGTAATATTTCAGGTCATACTTTGCCCGGCCTGGGTCCAGCATGTCACCGGTATAACAGATAGTGCCTTCGCAGATCTTGTTCGCGTCCAGCACCGCATCCATCGAGACGCGCATGTTGTCGACCCAGTTCAGGCTGTCAAACACGCGGAACACATCGACGCCGGTCAGGGCGGCCTGTTTGACGAAAGCCTGCACCACATTGTCGGGATAGTTGGTATAGCCCACCCCGTTGGAGCCGCGCAGCAGCATCTGGGTCATCAGATTGGGCATGGCGGCGCGCAGATCGCGTAGGCGCTGCCAAGGGCATTCCTGCAAGAAACGGTAGGCCACATCAAAGGTCGCCCCGCCCCAGCATTCAACCGAAAACAGTTGCGACAGATTGGCGGCATAGGCGGGGGCGACCTTGATCATGTCGATGGACCGCATCCGCGTGGCCAGCAGCGACTGGTGGCCGTCGCGCATCGTGGTGTCGGTGATCAACACCTTTTTCTGCGCCTTCATCCAGTCGGCAACGGCTTGGGGGCCTTTTTGTTCCAGCAGGTTGCGGGTGCCCATCGGGGGTTCGGCGCGCAGTTTGGGCACGCGGGGCGCGCGGGCTTCGGCATGGGGTTTGGGGCGGCCTGCGGTTTCGGGATGGCCGTTCACCGTGATGTCCGCGATGTAGATCAGCAGTTTGGTGGCGCGGTCGCGGCGTTTCTTGAAGGCGAAAAGGGCGGGCGTCGTATCGATGAATTTGGTGGTGTAGGTGTCGTCAAGGAAGGTCGGATGTTTCAGCAGGTTGATGACGAATTCGATGTTCGTCGCCACACCGCGGATGCGAAATTCGCGCAGCGCCCGGTCCATGCGGGCGATGGCCTTTTCGGGGGTCTGGGCATGGGCCGTGACCTTGACCAGAAGTGAATCGTAATAGCGGGTGATCACGCCGCCCGCATAGGCCGTGCCGCCGTCCAGCCGGATGCCGTTGCCGGTGGCAGACCGATAGGCTGTCAGGCGGCCATAATCGGGGATGAAATTGTTCATCGGGTCTTCGGTGGTCACGCGGCATTGCAGGGCATGGCCGTTCAGCCGCACCTCTTCCTGGCTGGCGATGCCGGTGGCTTCGGCCAGGGTCTTGCCCTCTTCGATCAAGATCTGGGCCTGGACAATGTCTATGCCGGTGACCTGTTCGGTGACGGTGTGTTCGACCTGAACGCGGGGGTTCACCTCGATGAAATAGAATTTGCCGTCGTCCATATCCATCAGGAATTCGACGGTGCCGGCGCATTCGTAATTCACGAAAGCGCAGATGCGTTTGCCCATTTCGCAGACCTCGGCGCGCTGGGCTTCGGTCAGATAGGGGGCGGGGGCGCGTTCGACGACCTTCTGATTGCGGCGCTGCACGGTGCAGTCGCGTTCCCACAGGTGATAGATGGAGCCGTGTTTGTCGCCAAGGATCTGCACTTCAACATGGCGGGCGCGCAGGATCATTTTTTCAAGATAGCCCTCGCCGTTGCCAAAAGCGGATTCGGCCTCGCGGCGGCCTTCGCGGACTTTGAGTTCCAGCTCATCCTCGGACAGGATCGGGCGCATGCCGCGACCGCCGCCGCCCCAGGACGCTTTGAGCATCAGGGGATAGCCGACCTCTGCCGCCTGTTTCTTGATCAGGGCCATGTCATCGCCCAGAACTTCCGTTGCCGGGATGACCGGAACCCCGGCGGCCATCGCGACGCGGCGGGCGCTGGCCTTGTCCCCCAAAGCGCGCATGGTTTCGGCGCGCGGCCCGATGAAGGTGATGCCGGCCTGATCGCAAGCCTCTACAAAATCAGGGTTTTCCGACAAGAGGCCATAGCCGGGGTGGATGGCGTCGGCCCCGGCCATCTTGGCCACCCGGATGATTTCGGGGATCGACAGATAGGCGCCGACCGGCGACAGGCCGGTGCCGATCAGATAAGCCTCGTCCGCTTTGAAGCGGTGAAGGGACAGCTTGTCCTCTTCGGCGTAAATGGCGACGGTCTTTTTGCCCATCTCATTGGCGGCGCGCATGATCCGAATGGCGATCTCGCCCCGGTTGGCGATCAGGATCTTCTTGAACTCGGGCATGGGATCTCCGGGGGCTTGGGTGGCGGCGCTCTCGGGGGGTTACTCTACGTTCGCTGCGGCGCAGCGCAAGGGCGGGATGGGGGAGATGTGAAGTTTTTATGAGGGCGGGGCGGCCCCCCTGCGTCGCAGAGGGGGGGCCGGTTGCCTGACCGCTATTCCCCGCCGCGCGCGACGCCGCCGCGCAGGGGGACTTCTTTCAAGGTGAAGGCGACGACCAGACCGATCAGTGCCATGACCATCACGATCCAGTAGATCGGGTTGACCGCGTCGGAAATCAGGGTGGCGATCTGGGCTTGCACTGCGACCGGCAGAGCGGCCAGTTTATCCGGCCCGATGTCGGCGGGGTTCAGGGCCGCGGCCCCTTCACCCATGCCGGCGGCGATCTTGGCGGCAAACAGCGCGCCAAACACCGCCACCGCGACCGATCCGCCGATCTGGCGGAACATCACCCCGGCGGCCGTCGCGGTGCCAAGTTGCGCCCGCGGGACCGAGTTTTGCACCGCCGTCGTCACCACCGGAAAGATGCAGCCCATGCCCAGACCGAACACCACCAGCGTCGCCATGAAGTAGATCAGGCTGCTGTCGGTGTTCAGGTAGGTCATAAGGAAAGCTCCGGTCGCCATCAGGGTCATTCCGGCGATGGGCAGCCATTTATAGGTGCCGTATTTGCCCATCGAAAAGCTGGCGACGGTGGTCGAGGACAGGATGCCGACGGTCAGCGGGATCAGCAACAGACCCGAGATGGTGGGCGACTGCCCCATCGAGATTTGCAGATACAAGGGCACAAAGGTCAGCGCGCCCAGCATCCCCGCCCCGGTGATGAAGCCGATGATCGAGGTGACGGTAAAGACGTTGTTGGCAAAGAGGTCGAGGGGCAGAACCGGCTCTGCCGCCCGCTTTTCCACCCAGATGAACAGGGCGGTGGCGACGGGGATCAGGGTGATAAGGGCAAGGGTCAGCGGATCGCTCCACGCCAGCGCCGTGCCGCCAAGCGACGAGATCAGGATCAGCGCGCCAAGGGCAAGGGTCAGCAAGGCGGCCCCGGTCCAGTCGATCTGATGGCTGACGCGGTTGGGATGGGCGCTGAAGGACAGCGCAAAGGCCAGAACCGCGATGCCGCCAAGCGGGATGTTGATGAAGAAAATCCAGTGCCAGGACACCACATCGACGAACCAGCCGCCCATCAGCGGGCCGATCACCGAAGAGGTGGCAAAGACGGCGGCGAACATGCCTTGGACCTTGCCACGTTCGCGCGGGGGGATCACGTCGCCCACGACGGTCAGGGCCAGCACGAACAACCCGCCCCCGCCAAGCCCCTGAATGGTGCGCGCGAAGATCAGGAAATTCATCGACTGGGCCAGACCGCAAAGGGCAGAGCCGAAGATGAACAGCCCGACGGACACGAAAACCATGATGCGGCGGCCATAAAGATCGCCAAGTTTGCCGTACAGTGGCGCCACCACGGTCGAGGACAGGATATAGGCGGTGACCACCCAGGACAAATGCTCAAGCCCGCCAAGATCGGTGACGATGGTCGGCAAGGCGGTGGAGACGATGGTCTGGTCAAGGGCGGCCAAAAGCAAGAGCAGCCCGACCGAGGCGATCACCGTTCTGGTGTTGCCTGCGGGGGTGGGGGCGGCTGCGGGGGGCATTTGGGCGGCGGTGTCAGAGGGCGAGGACATGCAAAAACTTCCTGTGGGCGGCAAAGTCCCGTCCTAGGCTTTGGGAAATTGCATGTCAATGGCACATAACTGCAAGGGGCATGGACTTGACAGCGGCACGGGTTCTTGCCATCTGACAGGGATGACATTTACCCCACGCGCCATCCGACCGCCCCGATTTCACGACCAGGCCCGGCAAAGTCTGCGCGCGGCGGGCTATGGCGAGGCGGTGTCTGACGCGCTGATGGCGCTGGATATCGAGCAGTTCCACTATGTCCGCCGGGTGATCAAGGGCGATCTGCCGCAGGCTTTGATCGAAGAACTGGGTGCCGGGCTGGAGGTGACGCAGTTTCACGCCTTGTCGGCGCTGGTGCGGTTGCAATGCGGACAGGGGCGGGGCGGGCTGGGCATCGCGACCGAAGCCACGGTCGGGCATCTGGCCGAGGAAATGGCGGTTGACCCGTCGCGCGCCAGTCGTATCGCCGCCGATCTGGTGGAGCGGGGGTATCTGCGCCGCGCGGTCAGCCAGCAGGACGGACGGCGGTCGGTGCTGGAGTTGACCGAGCAGGCCAACGCGCTGTTTGACGCCTTTCACGCCGCCAAATGGCAACACAGTCTGGCCCTGTTCAAGGGCTGGAGCGAACAGGACATCCTCGATTTCTCGCGCTTGTTCGCGGCCTATGCCGAGGGGATGCGGCAGGAATATCCGGCAAAGGGGTAGGCGATGAAACTGGGGATACTGGGCGGTACGGGGTGGCTGGGGCGCGGGCTGGGGTTGGGGCTGATGCGCGCCGGGCTGTGGGATGCGCCGGATCTGGTGATCCTGAACCGGTCGGGCGACCGGACGGCTTACGGTGCGCTGCCGGTGGTCTGGGCGCAGGACATGGCCCAGATGCAGCGTCAGTGCGAGGTGATCGTGCTGTCGGTGCGGCCGCAGGATTTTCCTGTGGCGGGCTTTGATCCCGGTGGGCGGCTGGTGATTTCGTTCATGGCGGGGTGGAGCATGGGGCGGTTGCGCGCGCTGGCGCCGGGTGCGCGCTGGGTGCGCGCCATGCCCAATGGTGGCGCAATCAGTGGGCAATCCTATACGCCCTGGCTGGCCGAAGGTCTGACGCCGGCGGATGACGCGCTGGTGCAGCGCATCCTGTCGGGTATGGGCGCGCAGCAGCGCATCGAGACAGAGGATCACCTGGATTACCTGACCGCGCTGTCGGGGTCGGGGGCGGCCTATCCGGCGCTGATGGCGCGCGCGATGCTGGCCGATGCGCAGGCGCGCGGGCTGTCGCTGGCCGTGGCGCAGCGCGCGGTTGAGGCGGTGATCTGCGGGTCAAGCGGGCTTTTGGCCGGGCAGATGGGCCAGATCGACACCTTGCTGGACAGTTACCGGTCGTACCGCGGGATCACGGCGGCGGGGCTGGACGCAGCGCAGGCGGCAGGGTTTGAGACGGCGGTGCAGGCGGCTTTGTCCGCGGCCACCGTCAAGGCACAAGCGATGGGGCGTGGGTAGTTAAAATTCTTCGACGAAGAATTTTAATGGAATTTTCTACGAAAATTCTTGGCGCTGCGGCGGCGGGGCTGCGGAATCTGGAACAATCGCAGAACATATCTTTTCCTTGCCGCCGAACAGGGCTAGGCTGCTGCGCATGAGCGCCTGGTCCGATCCCGAGGAAGATGCCTTTGCCGC
>JANNBI010000019.1:0-3819 GCA_031385345.1 Paracoccaceae bacterium
CCAAGTGCAGGCGGCCGAATAGGGGCAGGCTTTCACCCGCCCCCTGCCGTCACACCAATTTACCGTGGCAATGCTTGAACTTTTCGCCCGACCCGCAGGGGCAGGCGTCATTGCGCGCCGGATTGCCCCAGGTCGTGGGATCCTCGGCGTTGAACCCGGCCAGCGCAGGTGCCACCGTCACCGGTGCCGCAGCTGCCACTTCAACCGGCGCTTCTGCCGCTGCTGCGGCCGGAGCCGCCCCAGCCGCCGCCTGCGCCGCCGCCTGTTGCTGCGCCAGATACTGCGCCACCATCTGCTTTTGCTGCTCTTCCGACAAAGGCTGAATCCGGCACAGATCCTGCGTCACTTTCTGGCGCAACGAATTCAGCATCGATTCGAACAGCGTGAAGCTTTCGGATTTGTACTCGTTCAACGGATCGCGCTGCGCATAGCCGCGAAAGCCGACGACCGACCGCAAATGCTCCAGGCGCAGCAGATGTTCGCGCCATTTGGCGTCAATCGTCTGCAACAGCAGCGATTTTTCAAAGCTGCGCATCGTGGCATCGCCAAAGGCCTGAACCTTCAGATCCATCGCCTTGTCGGATTCTTCGATGATCCGCCCCCGCATCACGTCCTGATCCACGCCCTCTTCGGCGGCCCAATCGGCAATCGGCAAGGTCAGGCTTAGACGTTCCGCCACCGCTGCGGTCAGACCCGGCACGTCCCAATGATCGGCATAAGTCTTGGGCGGCATGAAGAAATCAACGATGTCATCGACCACCGTATGACGCATATCCTGCGCAATCTCGGCCAGATCGGTGCTTTGCATGATCTCCAGCCGCTGGCTGAAAATCGCCTTGCGCTGATCGTTCATCACATCGTCAAACTTCAGCAATTGCTTGCGGATGTCAAAGTTGCGGCCTTCAACCTTGGCCTGCGCGCGTTCCAGTGATTTGTTGACCCAAGGGTGAACAATCGATTCGCCTTCCTTCAGACCCAGCTTGGACAGGATGCCGTCCAGCCGGTCCGACCCGAAGATCCGCATCAGGTCGTCTTCCAGCGACAAAAAGAACGCTGATCGCCCCGGATCGCCCTGACGCCCCGACCGACCGCGCAGCTGATTGTCGATCCGCCGCGATTCGTGGCGTTCCGTGGCCAGCACGAACAACCCGCCCGCCGCAATCACCGCCGCTTTTTCGTCGGCATGTTCCGCCTCGATCTTGGCGCGCAACTCATCAGGATGCAGCTGCGGGTCGGCGGCAATCGCCTCCATCACCTGCATTTCGACATTGCCGCCCAACTGAATATCGGTGCCGCGTCCCGCCATGTTGGTGGCGATGGTCACTGCGTTCAGCTTGCCCGCATCGGCCACGATCTTGGCCTCTTGTTCATGCTGGCGGGCGTTCAGCACGTTATGGGTGATGCCCGCCTCTTTCAGCATGCCCGACAGCAATTCGGACTTTTCAATCGATGTGGTGCCAACCAGCAAGGGCTGCCCCTTGCCATGCGCGTCGCGGATCATCTTGACGATGCCCTCGTATTTTTCGCGCGCGGTGCGGAACACCTGATCGTCGTCGTCTTTCCGTTGCACGACCCGGTTGGTCGGCACTTCGACCACACCCAGACCGTAGATTTCCAGAAATTCCTCGGCCTCGGTGGCGGCGGTGCCAGTCATGCCGCCCAGCTTGTCATACAGCCGGAAATAGTTCTGAAAGGTGACGCTGGCCAAAGTGATGTTTTCGGGCTGAACCTTGACGCCTTCCTTGGCCTCCAGCGCCTGATGCAGACCGTCCGACAGGCGGCGACCGCGCATCATGCGGCCGGTGAATTCGTCGATCAGCATCACCTCGTCATCGCGGACGATGTATTGCTGATCCTTGGAATACAGCTTGTGCGCCCGCAGCGCCTGCGTCGCGTGATGCACGATGGTTGTGCTTTCCGGCTCGTACAGGGCCTGCCCCTCGGGCAGAATCCCGGCCTCCAGCAACAACCGTTCGATGGTTTCGTTGCCGTCCTCGGTAAAGGTCACGCCGCGCGATTTCTCGTCCAGTTTGTAATCCTCCGGCGCCAGCAGCGGGATCAGCTTGTCAACGCTTTGATACAGCTCACTGCGGTCCTGCGACGGGCCAGAGATGATCAAGGGCGTGCGCGCCTCGTCGATCAGGATACTGTCCACCTCGTCCACAATCGCGAAATTGTGCCCGCGCTGCATCATCTGCTCTAACGAGCCTTTCATGTTGTCGCGCAGATAGTCAAACCCCAGCTCGTTGTTGGTCGCATAAGTGATGTCCGCCTGATAGGCGACCTTCTTTTCCGCATCCTGCTGATAGGGGTAAACCACGCCCGTGGTCATGCCCAGATGCGCAAAGACTTTGCCCATCCATTCCGCATCCCGCTTGGCCAGATAATCGTTGACCGTGACCACATGCACGCCCTTGCCGGTCAGCGCATTCAGATAAGCCGGAAAGGTCGCGACCAGCGTCTTGCCCTCGCCAGTGCGCATTTCCGCGATATTGCCCTGATGCAGGAAAACCCCGCCCTTCAGTTGCACGTCAAAGGCCCGCAGACCCAAGGCGCGCCGCGCCGCCTCGCGGCAGTTCGCAAAGGCCTCGGGCAGAATGGCGTCCAGACTTTCGCCGCCCTCTGTCACCCGCTTCTGAAACTCGCGGGTTTTGGCTATGATGCCCTCGTCACTCAGGGCCGCAAACTCCGGCTCCATCGCGTTGATCTGCGCCACCAGCGGGCGCACCGATTTCACCATGCGGTCATTCGGTGTCCCGAATATCTTCCGAGTGATTGTTCCAAGACCCAGCATATTTTCTCCGCTTGGCCAATATTGACATGCGCACGACCGGCGGCAGCCCTTGCCCGCCCTCGCCGCCTTCCATAGAAGATGCAAAGTGGTCGGCCGACCCCGTCGCACGCGACCAAGGGCGATGTAAGGGGAAGGTGTTCCATAGTCAACTTGCGCGCTTTGCGTCGTGATCAGGAAACGGTGAAATGACACAGAAATCGACGATCTTGCTTGCTCTGGGCCTGGCTCTGGCCACCGCCCAACCGCTTTTCGCCCAAGACCCCACGGCCGCAACCGTTGTGGCCACCGTCAATGGCACCGACATCACCCTTGGCAACATGATCGTCGCGCGCAGCATGTTGCCCGCCGACTACCAATCCCTGCCCGATGATCTGGTTTACGGGGGCCTTCTGGACCAGCTTATTCAACAGGTCGTGATCGAACAATCGCTTGCCGGCAAGTTGAAACTGGTGGACGAGCTGACCCTGCTGAACGACCGCCGCACCTATCTCGCCTCGGTTCTGGTGGCAGAAGTCGCCGCACAGGCCGCAACCGATGAGGCGATCCAAGCCGCCTATGACGCCGCCTATGCCGAGTTCAAACCCCAGACCGAATACCACGCCTCCCACATCCTGGTGGACAATGAAGCACTGGCCACCGACCTTTTGGCGCAACTGAACGCCGGGGCCGATTTCGCCACCCTTGCTGCTGAAAACTCCTCGGACGGCTCCGCGCAAGCGGGCGGCGATCTGGGCTGGTTCGGCCTTGGCATGATGGTCGAACCGTTCGAGACTGCCGTCGTCGCCGCCGAAGTCGGCAAGGTGACCGGCCCGGTGCAGACCGAATTCGGCTATCATCTGATCCTTGTCACCGAAACCCGCAATTCCGAAAAGCCGCCGCTCGACACCGTCCGCGCCACGCTGGAGGCCGAGGTGCAGCGCGCCGCGGTTCTGGCCAAGGTGCAAGGCATGGTCGCCGGTGCCGCCGTCACCAAGGCCGAGGTCACGATCGACCCCGCGCTGTTGAAAGACAGCGCCCTACTCGAC
>JANNBI010000053.1:0-3412 GCA_031385345.1 Paracoccaceae bacterium
TGGCCCGTGGTGATGCCATGCGGTGCCAGCACCTCTTCATAGGCGCGCGCCAGACGAATTTGCCCCACTGCCGCCGCCGCCTGCGATTGTTCCAGCGTCAGCGCGCCGATCCCCAGACCCAGCACCTTGCGCCCCAACGCGATGGAGCCAGAGGACACCAGAACCACATCGGCCCCGCGCGCCTTGGCTTCGGCCACGTCCAGCGCCAAAGCCTCCAGCCAGCCCTGTTTCAACCCGGTGGCACGGTCGACCAGCAAAGCCGAGCCGATCTTGATCACCAGCCGCTTGGCCTTGCGGATATCTGGGGCTTGAAGGGGGCTTAGGGTTGCCATGGGCCAGCCTCCACTTCCGGAGCCTCGCCCAGTATTGCCGCATAGATCGCGCGCAAAGCCTCGGGCAGACCCTTGCCCGACACGCCCGAGATGACCAGAACCGGCCCGCCGCTGGCCTTTTCCAAGGCGCGGCGTCGGTCGTTGATCTGTTTGCTGTCCATCGCATCGGTCTTGTTCAGCGCCACAACACGCTTTTTGTCGCCCAAAATGTCGGAATAGGCTTCCAACTCGGTGACGATGGTCTTGTAATCCTTGGTGATTGTGCTGGAGGTGCCATCGACCAGATGCAGCAAGACCTTGCAGCGTTCGACATGGGCCAGAAACTGGATGCCCAGACCCCGGCCTTCCGACGCGCCCTCAATCAGGCCCGGAATATCGGCCATGACGAATTCCTTGCCGTCGATGCCCACAACCCCAAGGTTCGGCACCAGCGTGGTAAAGGGGTAATCCGCGATTTTCGGCCGCGCGTTGGACACGGCGGCCAGAAGGGTCGATTTCCCGGCATTGGGCAGACCGACCAGCCCCGCATCCGCGATCAGTTTCAGCCGCAGCCAGATCGTGCGCTCGATCCCCTCCTGCCCAGAATTGGCCCGTGCGGGCGCGCGGTTGGTCGAGGATTTGAACTGCAAATTCCCCCAGCCGCCATTGCCGCCGCGCGCCAGAAGCACGCGGTCGCCAGCGTTGACCAGATCGCAGATCACGGTTTCCTCATCCTCATCCAGAATCTCGGTGCCCAATGGCACCTTCATGATGATGTCCTCACCGGTCTTGCCGGTGCGCTGGCTGCCCATGCCGGGCTGACCGGATTTGGCAAAGAAATGCTGCTGATAGCGGTAGTCGATCAGCGTGTTCAGCCCCTCGACCGCTACGGCCCAGACATTGCCGCCATTGCCGCCGTCACCGCCATCCGGCCCACCGAATTCCACGAATTTTTCGCGCCGGAACGACACGCAGCCGCCGCCACCGCCGCCCGAGCGGATGTATACTTTGGCGAGGTCGAGGAATTTCATGGTCTTTGGCTTTCAAATTGGAACTAGAGGCAGATTGGAACTTGGGGCAGATTGGAACTTGGGGCGGAACGGATCATGGTTCAGTTACGATCTTGGGGCGATACAGCAAAGCCGCGACAGGCTCAAGCGGCGCGCCAATCACCGGCTGTCAGCCGCAGATCAAAGCCCGGGCTTGGGTCCGGTCGCGCGGGCGAGGTGTCAATGTTTTCCCCCGTCACCACGAACCCCAGCTTGCGCAGCAGCGCCAATGAGCCTGCATTGTCGGCCCAGACGCTGGCCGCAACCGAGGACAGCGCCATCTCGCCAAAGGCGCGGGTCAGCGCGGTGGTGCAGGCTTCAAACATCAGACCCTGCCGGCGCTGATCGGGGCGCAACGAATAGCCCAACTCTCCCGCCGTCACCGCGACCGTTCCGATCAGCGCATCCTGTCGAAACACCCCCCAGGCAAAACCGTCGCCGTCATAGGGCCGCGCGCGGGTCGCGGTGAAGGCAGGATCGGCGGGCCAAGGCCATTTCGGGCCCAGCATCCGCGTCACCTCCCAGTGGCGCACCACCTCTTGCAGGGCCACGGCATCGGTGGGATACAGGCTGCGATAGGTCAGGCGGGCGCTTGTCGCCTCAATGGGCAAGGCGGAAACGAAGGCCGCGCGGGTCAAGATGGTGGTCACATGGGCGCGCGCCGCGCCCAGTGCAGTGCAAAACAATTCATTGCGTCCGGTTTCAACGCAGCCCAACTTACGCAACACCGCTGCCGACCGGTCGTTGCCGAGGAAATAGCCAGCATAAACATCGCCCGAAGCGCCGGCGAACTGCTGCGCCATCACCGCCCGCGACGCCTCGGTCGCATAGCCCAGACCCTGCGCGCGCGGCAGCAGCCAATAGCCCAACTCCTCCCCGGCGCTGACGATCCCGGCAAACCCCAGTGCGTCCTCGATCACAAAAGTCTCGCCGGGTTTGGCGATGTCGGACAGGAAAAAATCGAAATCGGCATCGCCGTAAGGATGGGGCACCTTGGACAGCCAGCGCGACACTGCCAGATCGCCCACACCCGCCACGACGGCGGCGCGGTCGCGCGGCTCTACGGGGCGCAGCGTCAGTCTTTTGGTCGTCAACCGGTCCATCTCGTCGCCCCCTTCCCCTTCATCTTGATCCAAATATTCCTCGGGGGTCAGCCGCGAAACCCTTCTTCGGGGTTTCGCGGCAGGGGGCAGACGGCCCCCTGCGCTTATTTCGCTGTCCCCAGCTTCAACGTATAGGTCCAGGTCGGAACCCGTCCGCCGCGGGCCACCGAAAAGCTTTCGGCGTCGCCCAGATACTGAAACCCGGCATTGGTCAGCACCCGCGCAGATCCGGGGTTATCTTGAAACACCTCGGCAAAATAAGTCTGGTCGCCCAAGGGGTTGGCTGCAATCAGCGCACGCACTGCGTCGGATGCATAGCCAGTGTTCCAGAACGCCGGTGCCACCCAATAGGCCACTTCGGACTGCCCGCCCTTGGCGCGCTGACCTTCCATCGGTTTCAGGCTAAGCACGCCCAGAACCTCGGGCAGCCCAGCCGCGACCCCGTCCATCACCCAATGCAGGCCGACGGCTTCGGCGCTCATGGCGCGGGCGACGAACGCCTCGGCAGCGCCGGGCGGCAGGGGATGGGGGATGGATTGCACCGCCTCGGCCAGCCGCTTGTCACCGGTGTAATGCGCGATCAGCCCGGCATCGGACCGCCGCAAGGCGCGCAGTACGAAGCGGCCTGCATCGATATCCTCGGTGCGGACCACCGGGGCCGGAACCGTCCCGCGCGGATTGGTGGCGATCATATCAAGAACCATAGCTTCCCTCCTTCGAAGCGCAGGCG
Source organism: Paracoccaceae bacterium (assembly GCA_031385345.1). Taxonomy (GTDB): domain Bacteria; phylum Pseudomonadota; class Alphaproteobacteria; order Rhodobacterales; family Rhodobacteraceae; genus CAIYZT01. The sequence continues at coordinate 3,194 of JANNBI010000053.1, forward strand.
GGGTTGCCCCCTTCCTCCGGCTGTCCCAGAACCATGGGACATAACTGTGACCGGAAAATGAAATGGGGACCGGTCTTTCAACCGATCCCCAAAACATTGTTTGTCTTTGGTTTTTCGGCTTACTCAGCGGCCTCCGCCACCGGGAGAACCGAAATGAAGGTGCGCCCTTTCAGGCCCTTCTTGAACGAAACGCGGCCCACGACCTTGGCAAAGATCGTG
>JANNBI010000086.1:0-3008 GCA_031385345.1 Paracoccaceae bacterium
GTCAGGCTTTGGCTGGCACTGATGGTCCAGCCGAAATCCAGCACGCAGGTGCCATTCGCAATCGCCTGATCCAGCAGCACCGTATCGTCAAAGCGCACGGTCATCTCGCCGGTCAGGCTGGCGACGGTCGGATCGATCCCGGCAATCTTACCATCGGCGCGGATGACGCGCACCGCGTCCATGTTGTTGGCATAGGTGAACTTGGCCCCGGTGACATTGCCCAGGGTGACGGTGCTGCGCTTGACCGATCCGTTGAAATGCCCGAACCGCGCGGCTGGGGTCACAACGGTCGGGGTGCCTGCGGCGGTGGTGGCCGCCCCGGTGTTGCCCTGACCGATCAGCTTGGCCGAACATTTCAGCAGGCCGGACACGCCGAATTCGAAATCCATCGAATCGACACAGACCCCCGCGAACATATCGAAATAGGGCACATCCGCGTTTTGTCGCTCGATCGACAGCGACGGGCGGGTGGCGCCACCGGAATTGAACGTATGGGTCTTGGGCGTGGTGCCTGTGGTCACCGGCGCGCCCAGCAGGGCCTTCAGCCAATAGCCGATGGCATCGGTATCCACCGGCAGACCGACCATGCCATCCACCGTGATCACGTCACGGGTGGGGGACGCCGGATCATTGCCCTGCCCCAGCAGATCAGATTCCAGCTGCGGCTGGGTCGACCCCAGATCACCGCTGATGAAGGGCACCTGGAAATAGCCTGACGCGGGCGAGGTGCCGTAGACAGATTCAAAGACGAGGGCAAGTTTTTCATTCGCTCCAAGCGCGCGCGCCATGGCCTATCCTTTCAGTTCAGGGGATTGCTGGTCACATAGACCAGTCGCACAGGCAGCGAGGCTGCCTTGATCGGCAATTCAGACAGGGCGGGCAGATCCATGGCGACGGCGGCAACAGGGTCGACCCACATCACCGCGCCGCCCAGCGTCCGATCGGCAAACAGGGCCAGACCCACCGCCTGCCGCAGGGTGTCGAACTGCTGGTCCAGCAACCGCCTTGGACCGGTGACATAGATCTCGACCTCGGCCTGGTGTTCGTAATGATAGGTGACCGGCGACAGCACCACTTCCGGCTCTCCCGGTTCGCCGTCGCGCAGAATGATCAGACCACCAGCCGGAACCTCCATCGCGGCTTCAACCGGCGTATTGCGGCGCACGATCACGCCGCTGACCGTGGCCAGTTGCGCTTCCAGCGCCAGAAGCACGGCCTCGGCTTTGGACGGCAGATAGGGCATTGCTTATCTCCAGTTGGCCACGATCAGCGCGGGAACCTGCCCGGCCACGTTCTGCGCGATCTGCATCAGCGTGGTGCGCTTCTTCAGACGCACTTGCGGGACAAGCGCGAAAATCGGGATCGACACATTCCGGCGGCCCCGCTTGGCGGATTGCTTGAACGACAAAGGGTCACTTGCCCGGCGATCCGCATAGGTGCCGGTGTCGATCAACAGTGCCGTCCGCCCCCGCCTGTAGATGAAGGTCAACCGACGCCCGGTGCGCGCTTCCCATTCCCCCGGCGAAATCTTGCGGCCCTTCAGACCTTTGCCAGCAGCAGGCAAAGGCACGGCCAGCCAGAACCCGTTCTGCGAGGTGATCACCGCCCCGGTTTCATGCACCGAGGTCAGTTTCGGGGCTTTGGACCAGACCATCGCGGCAGCGTTCAGGCTGGGTTCCCCTGCCGGATAGGCCGCCGACCGCACCGCATTTGACAACTTGCTACCCAGACCGGCAGATTGGATATTGGCCCGCCACTGGGCTTTCAAAGTGCCCGCCGTCTGCCGCATCGCAAGGGTCGCCGCGCGTTCACCGGCGGCATATTCCTGCTTCATCAACTGCTTGAAATCGCCGGTCACGGTAAAGTTCAGCTTCACCCGTCAATCTCCAGATCAACCGACCAGCTCAACCGCGACGAATCCTTTTCCGGGGCTTCATACAGCACATAGACCACCGAATTGATTTCCAGCGTGTCGCCGGGGGCCAGCAGCGGCACATCGGAAATCCGCAGCATGATCCGGGTTGACGCAGCGCGCACCCGGCTGTCGCCAAACCGCACGTCCAGATCGGGCTGCGACAGGATGGCGCGCAGGGTCGTCGGGGCAGAACTTCCGCCCTGACGATACTGCACATCCACCGCCAGATTGGCATCGCCCATCAGCGCGTCCAGGGCGGTGGCAAAGGCGCTCATGGCGCGCGCCTCAGATCGTGAAGGCGCCGGTCAACTTGACCCGGCCCACGATCAAACCCGCCGTGCCGGCAACCGCCGCGACGGCCACTCCGATCAGCTTGTTGGCCCCAGCTGCGGCAGCGGTGGTGCAAAGCTTGGTGGTGTCGTCCCAATAGATCCGCGCGCCGACCGTCCAGGCCTGCGAATCCGTCTTGGCCAGATCAACCACGCCGACGGTCAGGCCGGACACCGCAGCGCCGTTGGCCGCCGCCGATTGCGCCACCGCAAAGATCGATCCGACCAGAAAACCCGCGCCCGAGGCGACGGCATAGGGGGCGGTAAGGTCCAGGACATCACCGCGCTGAATGTAAGTCTTCATCTCTGCCTCCAAGCAGCAAGATTTGGGGTAAACCCGGGCAGCTGATCTGCCCGGGCCTGTGACATCCTTTCGGGGATTACCCGATCAGGCCGTCAGGGGTGCCTGATCAGGCGCCGGGGTTCTTCCAGCCGCCGCGCCAGTCAACCGCGCCGCAGCCGAAATCAAGTTCCACCGAGAAACTGGTGCCTTGGCGGCCAAAGGGCTGATCGATGCGGAACCGCGGACCAGCAGCACCGTCCAGATAGCCATAGACGAAGTTTGCCAGCAGTCCGGGGGCCGCGAACAGATACCAAGCATTGCCAGTGATCTTGGCCGTGGTCACCACCGACAAGCTGCCCGAGAACGGGTTGACGTTGCCCGCCTGCTGCGCCTGAATTGGGGCCACGATCTGCTGCGCTTCGGTTTCCTTGTCGGGACCGACCAGCAAGACCGCCGCATTGACATCCAGATCGGTGCCATC
>JANNBI010000113.1:0-20238 GCA_031385345.1 Paracoccaceae bacterium
GATGCGCCCGGCCTCCATCGGTCCGGTCAAGGCGCTGTTGCGCCGCGTCGATCTGGCCGAGGCGCGGGCCGTCATTGACCGCGCCCGCAACGACGGCGCCGATTGCCTGCGCCAGCCGCTGACGGAATGGCTGGCCACCCAACCCGACTAAATCGCTGAAATTTCGCGGATAATTCTGGCCCGCTCAGGCTTTGGTAATCTTGGGCGGGCTGGTGGCTTGGGCAAAGGCCGTTACCACCGCTTCGGCCCCATGCCGCACCGACAGCCGCATCAGCGCGAACCGGATGCGGGCCATTTCGCGGTAATAGCTTAGATAGGCCGCGTTCAGCGCCGCACCCGACACCGCCCCCAGCACCGGCACCGCCTGCGCCACCAGCTTTTGGCCCATGGCGGCGGCCAGTTTCGGCGCGACCGTCGCAATCAGTTTTTGCAGCGCCGGTCCGGTCAGGGTCAGCCGTGCCGACAAAAAGCCCGAAGTTACCCCGTCATCGCTAGCCATCGGCGTTCCGGCGGCAAAGACCTGCAAACAGGCGGCGCGGATCGCAGGCTCGCCCGGATCAAACCCTGCCGCCCGCGCCTCATCCTGCAAGACGCGAAGGATCACGGTGATCGTCACCGGCAATTCGGCCAGACTTGTCAGAACCCCGCCCGCCCCACCTGCCGCCCCCGATACCATCGCCGCCGCCATCGTGCCGCGTCGGCCCAGATCCGGCACCATCGCCCCCGCCCCCATCGCCGTGGACAGCGTGCGCGCCGTCAAACGTTCCACCTCAACACGGATCTTGGGGGGCAAGGCCGCGATCTGGCCTTCAACGCTGCCCCCCAGCCGGTTGACCAAAGACATCAACGGACCATTGGCGCGGGCATAGGCGCGGGCCAGATCGGTGATCTCGGTGCCAAAATCCGGCGCGGGCAGGGCGGGAAGGTTTTTCATGCCGCAAATGTGGGGCCGCGCAGGGACAAGAGCAAGGCCCCTGAACGCCCGTCCTGAAACCGCCGGACCCTAAACCCCCGGCAAGGTCGCCCCGGTGGTCTTGGTCACCGCCCCGGTCACCCCGGCCCAAGCCCCGCCGCGCAGATCAAGCCCCAGAACCCGGTCTGGATTGGTCGGCGGCGGCATGACCACCCCCTCCAGCTTGCGAAAGCCAAAGCGCCCGTAATAGGGCGCATCGCCCACCAGCAGCACCCGCTCCCAGCCCAGCCGCCGGGCCTCGGCAAGGGATTCGTTGATCAACAGCCCGCCCAACCCCTCGCCCTGCCGGGTCGGGTGAACCGCCACCGGCCCCAACAATAGGATATCCTGCCCCTCCACCTCGGCGGGCCAATAGCGGATCGCGGCGGCCAGCGTGCCATCGTCATCGCGCAGCGTCAGACACAAGGCCGCCACCGTCGGCACCCCGTCGCGCAACCGATAGCTGGACAGCGCCGTGCGACCCGGCGAAAAGCACAGGTCATACAGCGCCTCCACCTCCCACCAATCGGCCTCTGTCTCTTCTTCCAGCTGGTACACGCGCGCAAAGTCCCCCGCAAAGTTCCCCATCGCCGAAGGGTGGAATCATCTGGCAACGCGCCTAACATGAGGATAGTTCAGGATCAAATCCCGATTATCCCGCGCATAGCACCGTTACAAAAGGGTCATGAAAGCCTGATGTTCTACCGCCCCCAAGATGCCACGGCCTGCCCCATTCGCCCCTGAACGCCATCGTCGCCCCGCGCCCCATCGGCTGGATTTCCACGCGCGGGCCGATGGGCGACAACCTTGCCCCCTATTCGTTTTTCAACGCCGTCGCCTATTCCCCGCCGCAGGTGATCTTTGCCGGTGGTGCCAAGGATTCGCTGCGCAATGTGCAAGACTCTGGCGTGTTCGCCGTCAACGTCGTGTCGCAGGCCTTGTGGCTGGTGATGAACGAAACCTCGGCCTCCTTTCCGCGCGGCGTGGATGAGTTTACCCGCGCCGGGGTGGACAAGGCCGACTGCACGACCATCAATTGCCCCCGCGTCGCTGCCAGCCCCGCCACGCTGGAATGCCGGTTGCAGCAGGTCATCACCCTGGAAGGCGGGCGCGATTTTCTGGTGATTGGCACCGTCACCGGCGTCCATATCCGCGACGACTGCCTGACCGATGGTCGCTTTGATCTGACCAAGGTCAAACCGATGGCCCGGCTGGGCTATATGGATTACGCCGTCATCGACAGTCTGATGGAGCTGGACCGCCCCGACTGACCGCCCAGACTGACCGCCAAACCTAATCCCCCCCGACCGGACGCACCGAATCCCGCCCCGCCCCCTGCATCCAGGACGACACCACCGGCATGGTCAGAACCGTGCTGCCCAGCGCCATCAGCAGCAAGGCGGTAAAGGTTGACGGCGCAATCACCCCCCGGTCCAGCAACACATTGGCAAAGATGATCGAAATCAACGCCTTGCTTTGCAGCAACCAGCCGATCCCCCAGGCCTGCCCCTTGGGCCAACCCAAGATCCGCCCCGCCAAGGCCACCCCGGCCACCTTGCCCACCACCGACGCCACCAACAGCGCCGCCGCCGCCGCAAACACCCCCGCCCCTCCCATCTCCCACGAGGTGCGAAGTCCCGTGGACAGGAAAAACACCGGCATGAAGGCCAGCAGCAAGACGCCGCGCATCTGCGCCACGGCATCTTCCTTCAGCCAGCCCGCATCTATCACCACCCCGGCCAGAAAGGCCCCGACCATGTAATGCAGCCCCGCCCAATCGGCCCCCAGCGCCATGGCCACCAGGCAGATCAGCACCACCGGCCAGCGGTCGCGCAGGGCCAGACGCGGCAAGGCCCAGCGCACCGCCAGCGCCACCCCCACAAACAACGCCAGAAACACCGCCTGCCGCCCCAGCCTTTGCCAGTCCAACAGGATCAGCGCCAGCACCCCCCAGATCGCCAGATCATCCAGACTGGCATAGCGCAGCACGCGCTGGCCAAGCGGATGGCGCAACAGGGTCAACTGCTCCAGAAACAGGATCAGGATCGGCAAGGCGGTCACCGCGCAGGCCATCCCCAACCCCAGAATTACCTGCCATTCAGTCCCCTTCGGCCCAACCCAGCCCGGCCAACGCAGCATCACCGCGCCCACCACCACCCCCGCCGCCAAAGGCACCAGCAGCGCCAGACCCGAGGTGACGACCGTATCGCGCCGCGCCGCCCAAGCCTGCGCCAGATCCAGTTCGACCCCGGCCAGAAACACAAACAGCATCACCGCCCACCAGGCCACCCCGTTCAGCGCCCCCACCACCTCGGGGCGGAACACAAAGGCGTAATAGTCCGGGTAAATCGCCCCCATAACCCCCGGCCCCAACAGGATGCCTCCCAGAATCTGAACCACCACCAAGGGCAGCATCACCGACCCGCCCAACAGCCGCCAAACCGCCCAAGGCACGGCGAAAATCAGCGCCAAGGCGATCAGATAGATTTCAGTGATGGTCATGCGGGCCCCCGGTTTGCCCCCGTGGTTTAGTCCACCCCGTCCGGGCCGTCCACCGCCCCCCCCCCTTGCCAGACCACGCCCTGTCGTCAAAGATCCCGGCTCAGGGGGGGATGTCACATGACCTTTGCCAATTCGATCACCATCGCGGATCTGGACCGCGACCCTTTCCCGATCTACGCCCGCCTGCGCGCCACCGCCCCGATCACCAATGTTCCCGCCGCGAACTGCTGGTTCGCAACCCGTTGGAAAGACATTGAGGCTATCGCGCGATCGGCGGATTTCACCGCCGCCTCACCCGAGGCTCCGGTAAACGACGCCGTCGGCACCCCCAATGTCCTGACCACCGAAGGCCCGGTTCATGCCGAATTGCGCGGCGGCATCGAACCGCATTACCGGCCCAAACAGGTGGCCGCCTTCATTGATGATCTTGTCCGCCCCATTGCAACCGCTCAACTGGCCGCCTTTCACGCCAGCGGCGACAACGACCTGCTGACCGGGTATTTTGAACCCGTCTCGGCGCTGACACTCGCGCGGTCACTGGGCTTTGACACCGTGGACGGCCCGACCCTGCGCCGCTGGTTTCACGGCCTGTCCCAAGGTGCGATCAATTTTGAACGAGACCCCGCCCGCGCCGCAATCTGCGCGCAGACCGTGGCCGAGGTTGACGCCGTCGCCCTGCCCCTGCTGCAAAAGCTGGCGCAGACCCCCAACGCCTCGCCCCTGTCGCATATGCTGCATTCGGGCATGGCCCCCGGTCAGACCCGCCCGCCCGCCATGGTCCTGCCCTCGCTGCGCGTCACCCTGCTGGGCGGCATGCAGGAACCGGGGCATGGTGCGGCAAATCTGCTGGTCGGTTTGATGCAGAACCCCAGCCAGTTTGCCGACCTGCGCGCCGATCTGGACGCCCTTTTGCCGCAAGCGATTGATGAGGGGCTGCGCGGGATCGCCCCCATCGGCACCATGATGCGCACCGCCCTGCGCGATACCCAAATCGCCGGCATCGCCATTCCTGCCGGCACGCCGGTGTCCTGCATCTTCGCCTCGGCCAACCGTGATCCGGACCGCTGGGACGATCCCGACAACTTCAACATCCACCGCCCGCAGAAATCCCACATGGCCTTTGGTCAGGGCGCGCATTTCTGCGCCGGAAAGTGGTTTGCCAAGGCCCAGATCGCCATTGCCTTGCGCGTCTTGCTGGCCGCCCACCCAAAGCTGGCCTTTGCCGACGACCCACCCGCCTTTCAAAGCTGGGAATTTCGTGCGCCAATACATTTGAAAATCGCGCTGTGACTGAACGCGCAGAAGCCCCCTACTCCTACTGCCCACCAATGCCCAAATGGCGCCACGCAAGGATCAGCCCCGGCCCCATCATCCTTAACAACCCCATAATTCTAAATTCTAACCCCCTGTTTTCCCACAACTTCAATATTTGTCCAGATCTGGACACCCCGCCCAACCCCGCCTAAGCTTGGTCCGGAAACCCCCGATCAAAAGGCCCCCTCCCCTTGCCCATTCCCATGCTTGGCATCATCGGCGGCTCCGGCCTCTATCAGATCGACGGGCTTGAAGGCGCAAGCTGGGTCAAGGTCAAAACCCCCTGGGGTCGCCCTTCGGATGACATTCTGGTTGGTCGTCTGAATGGCACGCCGATGGCCTTTTTGCCCCGCCACGGACGCGGCCATGTCCACAGCCCCACCTCGGTTCCCTACCGCGCCAATATCGACGCGCTCAAACGGTTGGGCTGCACGGATATCCTCGCCGTCTCGGCGGTGGGCTCGCTGCGCGCCGATTACAAACCCGGCGATTTCGTGCTGGTCGATCAATATATCGACCGCACCACCGCCCGCGACAAAAGTTTCTTCGGCCCCGGCTGCGTCGCCCATGTCTCGCTTGCCCACCCGACCTGCGCCACCCTGACCGCCGCCGTGGCCCGCGCCACCCAAACCGCCGGCGTGACCACCCACCGCGACGCCACCTATATCGCCATTGAAGGCCCGCAGTTTTCCACCCTCGCGGAATCCCGGCTTTACCGGTCCTGGGGCGCGGATGTGATCGGCATGACCGGCCTCCCCGAGGCGAGCCTGTCGCGCGAAGCCGAGATCTGCTATGCCTCGCTGGCCATGGTCACCGATTTCGACTGCTGGCACCCCGATCACGCCGCCGTCGACGTGACCGAAGTGATCCGCACCCTGACCGCCAATGCCGCCGCCGCCCGCGCCGTGGTCGCAGCCCTGCCCGACCATCTGCCCCACCCCCGCCCGCCCTGCCCCCAAGGCTGCGACCACGCCCTGACCCATGCCTTGATGACCGCCCCCGACCGCCGCGACCCGGACCTGATGGCCAAAATTGATGCCGTCGCGGGCCGGGTGATCTGAAGGATCCCAAATGTCCAAGACCGTCAAAGACTACATCCGCACCATCGTCGATTTCCCGCATGAGGGCATATTGTTCCGCGATGTCACCACGCTGTTTGCCGACCCGCGCGGGTTCCGGATGTGCGTCGATCAACTGCTGGCCCCCTACGCCGGGATGCGGATCGACAAGGTTGTCGGTCTGGAAGCGCGCGGCTTTATCCTTGGCGGGGCGGTGGCGCATCAACTCTCCACCGGCTTTGTGCCGATCCGCAAGAAGGGCAAACTGCCGGGCCAGACGATCTCGCAGGCCTATACCCTGGAATACGGCGAGGCCGTGGTCGAGGTGCATGAGGACGCCATGCAGCCCGGCGAAAAGGTCTTGCTGGTCGATGATCTGCTGGCGACCGGCGGCACCGCCGAGGCCGGAATCAAACTGATCGAACGCTTGGGCGCGCAGGTGATCGGCTGCGCCTTTGTGGTCGATCTGCCCGAACTGGGCGGCCGCGCCAAGCTGGAAGCGATGGGGATGGAGGTTCACCGCCTTTGTGAATTTGACGGTCTTTAGGCGCGATCTGCTTAACCGCTTCTTTACCCATTGTTGGCTAAGGTGAGTCGTGGCCGGAAAAACCCGGCCACTTGGACGCTGCTTGCAACACACGTACCAAACCACACCCCCGCGCCCTGTCCTCACACGACAGGGCGCAACATATTTATGACATTAAATTCCTATAAAACAATGGAATGTAAGTCAGACCTCATCCATCACCTTAAGCTCGCTTGCCCGGTAAATCGCTGAAGCCGACCGACTTACCCCAACGCCCGCAGCACCGCGCCGGGGTTCATGATCCCCACCGGGTCCAGCGCCGCTTTGATCGCCCGCATGGCCGCCAGCTTGCCCGGATCGCCGTAATGCTCCAGATCGCGCATCTTGTGCCGACCGAGGCCATGCTCGGCGGACACCGATCCGCCCAAGGCATCCACCAGATTATGCACCGCCTCGGTGATCGAGGGGGCCAGATGCGCCACATCGGACCGCGCAACGCCACGCTGCGGAAAGACGTTGTAATGCAGATTGCCGTCGCCCAGATGGCCAAAGGCGTTGATCCGGAACGTCCCGATCCGGGCAATCGCCGCTGCCGCCCGGGGCAGAAAGCCGGGAATTTCCGACAGCGGCAGGCTGATGTCATGGCTGGCCACCGCCCCGATCTTGCGGTTCGCCTCGGGGATGGTTTCGCGGATCGCCCACAGCGCGCGCCGCTGTGCGTCTGACGCCGCGATCACCCCATCACTGGCCAATCCGCGCTGCACAGCGACGGCAAAGACCGCTTCCAGCACCTCGGACGCGGGGCGACCGGGTGGCAACCCGACCTCTACCAGCACCAGCCATTCTGGCAGCGGTGACAGCGGACAGGTCTGACCAAACCCTGCCTCGGCCAAAAACTCGATGCCCTGCCGATGGATCAGTTCAAACGCCGTGATCAGCCCCGGTGCCATGCCCTGCGCCAACGTCAACAGGTCCAATGCCTCCGCCGCCGAGGGCACCGCCAGCAGGGCCGTCCCCACCTCTGCCGGGATGGGAAACAGCCGCAAACTGGCCGCGGTGATCACACCAAGCGTGCCTTCGGACCCGATCAACAGATGCCGCAGATCATAGCCGGTGTTGTCTTTCCGCAACCGTTTCAAACCGTTGATGACCGTGCCATCGGCCAGAACCGCCTCGACCCCCAGCACCAGATCGCGCGCATTGCCGTAGCGCAGCACGGTCACCCCGCCGGCATTGGTGCCCAACAGCCCGCCGATCCGCGCCGACCCTTCCGAAGCCAGTGACAGCGGAAACAGCCTGTCCAGCGCCGTGGCCGCCGCCTGCACCTCGGCAAGGATCACCCCCGCCTCGGCCAGCAGGACGTTTTCAGACGGATAGCTGGCGCGGATCCGCGCCATCCCCTCTACCGACAGGATCACCGGCAAAGGCCCCTCGGGCATGACCTGACCGCCCACCAGCCCGGTCCCGCCGGCATAGGGCACGACCGCGACCCGAGCCGCGTTGCAAGCCGCCAGCACCCGCGACACCTCGGCCACATCGCGCGGCCGGACCACCGCCGACGCCCGCCCCTGCCAGCGCCCCCGGCGTTCCTCCAGAAAACGCGGCTCGGCGGGGATCAGACGGCCCTCGGGCAAAAGCCCGGCCAGATGGGTCAGAAATTCGGGTGTGGCATCGGTCAACATGGGGCCCAGCCTAACGGTCGCGGCAGCAAGGGACCAGTGCCAACCGGGCGGGGTCGCTCACGGAATATAGCGCGGCTCCAGCAGGATGACGACGGGATCCTTGGGCAGCGTCGCGCGCGACACGATCAGGTCCGGCCCACCCGGCCGCAGGGTGTCATACTCCGCCCCCATCGCCGCCAAAAACCCCGCCAACCCCTCGGCCGAAAACCAGTGCATCGGCAGGATCACCCGCGCACCCAGCCGCTTGACCACCCCCGTCATATCCTGCGCCGTCATGGTAAAGGCCCCGTCCACCGGCACCATCACCACATCAACCCGCCCGATCGCGCCATATTGATAATCGGTCGGGATCTGGTGCAGATGGCTTAGATGCGCGATGCACAGCCCCGCCGCCTCGAATAAAAAGATCGAGTTTCCGTCCCGCCGCGCGCCCTCGCCAAAGGGTCCGCGCAGATCGGTTGTCACATTGCGCACCGCAAGGCTGCCCAGATCCAGCGCAATTTCCGGCGGCGCCCCCGGCGGCCCCCAACCGCGCAACACATGGGCAATGCGCGGATCGGGAACTTCGGTGAAATGCGTGCCATGCGCGTTGTTCATGGTCACCACATCCGGCACCACATCGGGGTTGCCGACGTAACCGGTGTAATCGGTCACCGCCAGTGTCCCGTCATCAGTCAGGATCGCGAAACTGGCATGGTCCAGATAGCGGATCAGCACCGACCCCGCCGGAACCTCGTCGCCAAACCGCGCGGGCTGGATCTGCGCCTGCGCCTCCGCCAGCGCCAGACAGGCCGAATCAGGCCGATCCGCCGCTTGGGCGGTCAGGGGGAAGATCAGGCAAAGGATCAAAACTGCACGGTGCATGGCGAAAGGATAGCGCGGCACGTGCCGCCGAACAGGGCCGAAAGTCTGGCGATCAGGCCCGCGCCATCTCCTGCAACTGCCGCATCGTGTTCCAGTTGCGCGCCGTGGTCACCGCCTTCAAATGGCGCCCCAGTTTCTCCACCAGAACCGACCGGCCAACGCCATCCGGCGCATGCAAATAGAACGCGCGCGGCGTCAGGGTGAATTCTTCCGTCGTGGCCAAGGCTTGCAAGGCGGGCTGGTCCAGCGCCGCCGCGCCCTGCACGAAAAACACATGCACCCGCGTCCCCGCCGCATCACCCTGCGCGCCGTAAGGGCAGTCCGCCACCACCCGCTCAAACTCCGCCGCCGTCAGCAGGAACAAGGCCGGGGACAGGCCGAACTTTTCGCGCAAGGCCGCCTCAATCCCCGCCACCAGATCGGCGCGCCCGGGATCGTCAAACACCGCATTGCCCGACTGAATATAGGTCTGAACCGAGGTCAGCCCCATCCCGGTCAACATCTGCCGGAACTCGGCCATCGGCAGTTTGACCCCGCCGACATTCACACCGCGCACCAGCAGGATCAGTTTCGCCATCATCGCCCCCTCTAACCTATCCCGAAAGGCCGCCGTTTGCCGTTGCCCGGCACCGTCAGCCTGTCGTCACTCCGCCGACCCCTTCACTTTGACCCAAATATTCCCGGGGGGTATCGCGGGTTTTCCCCGAAAACCCGCGATGGGGGGCAGCGCCCCCCGTTTTTTGCCTTGGCCACAGAGCCCGCCGCGTCAGCCTGCATCGGTCCGCCCACGCCGGTCGCTGCGCAGGTTTGAATACAGGACATGGTTGCGCCAGCGCCCGTCGATCTGAAGATAGCTTTGCGCCACGCCCTCGTATTTGAAGCCGGATTTCTCCAGCACGCCCCGACTGGCGATGTTTTCGGGCAGACAAGCGCTTTCAATCCGGCTCAGATCCAGCGCGGTAAAGGCGTGATGCACCAGCGCCAGTACCGCCTCGCGCATGTAACCCTGCCGCACGAAGGGCTGGCCGATCCAATAGCCCAGCGTGCCCGCCTGCGCCGGGCCACGCCGGATGTTGTCCAGCGTGATGGCACCCAAAAGTTGCTGGGTGTCGCGCCGGATCAGCAGCATCGGCAAGGCACTGCCCTGAGTTTCCGCACGCTGCGCCCAATAGACCCGGTTGGTAAAGGCGCGCCGTGTCAGATGGTCGGCGGCCCAGACCGGCTCCCAAGGGGTCAGATGATCGGCAGAGCCTTCGCGCAGTTCCGCCCAGGCGCGCCAATCCCCATGTTGCGGCAAGCGCAGCGTCAGTCTTTCGGTTTCGACCTTGGGGCGGCGCTTCAGGCCCAGCATCAGGCCACCAGTCTTTGCCGTATCGCCTCCAGCGCCGGGGCCTTCTCGACCGGGCCATACAGCGCCAGTGCCGCCCCCGAGCCGCATAATTCACCGGCATAGCGGCGCACATCCGCGATAGTGACGGCGTCGATCTTGGCCACCGCCTCTTCGATCCCCGGCACCCGGCCATAGATCGCCAGCAACCGCGCGATGCGTTCGGCCCGCGATGACGGGCTTTCCAGCCCCATCAGCATCCCGGCCTTGATCTGCGCGCGCGCCCGCGCCACCTCGGCCTCGGACATGTCATCGGCAGCGCGCTTCAACTCGTCCACCGTCAGCCCCACCAGATCCGAGATTTCGTCGGCCGAGGTGCCGGCATAAATCGTGATCTGCCCCGCATCCTCATAAGCGCCGGACTGGGCAAAGATCGAATAGCACAGGCCCCGCTCTTCGCGGATCTTCTGGAACAAACGCGACGACATGCCACCGCCCATCGCCATCGAATACAGCTGCGCGGTATAGACATCCGGATGGCGATAGCCCGGCGCATCAAAGGCCAGCGCCACATGCACCTGCTCCAGATCCTTGACCTCGCGCCGTTCGGATCCGGAGAACTTTGCCGGTTGGAACAGCTTTTGCGGCTGTGCTTTCAGACCGCCGAACATATCCTCAGCCTGCCGCACGATGGCGTCATGGTCCACGCCCCCCGCCGCCGCCAAGATCATCTGCTCGGGTCCGTAATTTTCCGCGACAAAGGCCTTCAGATCCTTCGCCTTGAAGCCCGACACCCGCTCCACCGGCCCCAGAATCGTGCGGCCAAAGCTTTGGTCGGGATAGGCCGCCTCTTGCAGCCAGTCAAAGATGATGTCGTCCGGCGTGTCCAAAGCCTGGCCGATTTCTTGCAGGATCACATGACGCTCGGTTTCGATATCGCCCTTGTTGAACACCGGGTTCAGCACGATGTCGCCAATCACATCCAGCGCCAGCGCCACATCCCCCGCCAGAACCCGCGCGTAATAGGCCGTCATCTCGCGGCTGGTATAAGCGTTTATATAGCCGCCGACATCTTCAATCTCTTCTGCGATTTGCAGGGCGGTGCGACGTTTGGTGCCCTTGAAGGCCATATGTTCCAGAAAATGCGCGATGCCGTTCTGCTGGGCCGTCTCATGGCGCCCCCCCGCCGTCACCCAGATCCCCGCCGAAGCCGACAACAGCCCCGGCATATGTTCGGTGACGATGCGAAATCCATTGGGCAGGGTCGAAAGACGGGTGGTCGCGGTCATCTTTGGGCAATCCTTTCGCGGATCAGACTTTGGATGGCTGTAAGGTCATTTGGCGTCCGTGTCACGCGCTCTGGCCGCTCGAACAGATCGGACATCCGCTCGGGCAGGGCGGGGCGGATGCCGATCGCGGCTTGAACCGCGTCGGGGAACTTGGCCGGATGCGCCGTGGCCAGCGTGATCATCGGCACAGGCCCCAGATGCTCGCCCGCTACTTTGACGCCAACCGCCCCGTGCGGACATAAGATTTCCCCGGTCTGCGCATAGGTCTGCGCGATGGTGGCAAGGGTTTCCGCCTCGGAACACCGACCCGAGGCGAAGCTGGCCCGCAGGCTTTCTATCGCGCCTTGCGAGATGGAAAATCCGCCCTGCCCCAATTCTTCCATCAACCCGGCAATCGCGCGGCCATCGCGGCCATAGGCATCAAACAACGCCCGCTCAAAGTTGGAGGAGACTTGAATATCCATCGACGGGCTGATCGACGCCTTGACGCCGTTCGTGCGGTACTGACCCTGCGTCAGGGCGCGGTCCAGAATGTCGTTCTGGTTGGTGGCGATCACCAATTTGTCAATCGGCAGCCCCATTTTCCGCGCGATATAGCCCGCGAAAACATCGCCAAAATTGCCCGTCGGCACGGTGAACGACACCGCCCGATGCGGCGCGCCCAAAGAAACCGCGCTGGAAAAGTAATAGACCACCTGCGCCAGTACCCGCGCCCAGTTGATGGAATTCACCCCCGCCAGCCGCACCCCGTCCCGAAAGGCGAAATCGTTGAACATCGCCTTCACATTGGCCTGCGCATCGTCAAAATCGCCGTCGATGGCCAGCGCGTGAACATTGGCCTCCACCGGGGTGGTCATCTGGCGGCGCTGCACCTCGGACACCCGGCCATGCGGATACATGATGAACACATCGACATTCGCCAGCCCGCGAAACGCCTCCATCGCCGCCGATCCGGTGTCGCCGCTGGTGGCGCCGACGATGGTGATCCGCTCTCCGGTCTTGGCAAGGGCGGCCTGCATCATCTGGCCGATCAACTGCATGGCAAAGTCCTTGAAGGCCAACGTCGGCCCGTGGAACAGTTCCAGCAGAAAATGATTGGGGGCCAACTGCACCAAGGGCGCGCGCGCGGCATGGCCGAACCCGGCATAGGCCCTTGCGATCAGCCCGCGAAATTCGTCATCGTCGAAAAATCCGCCCAAAAACGGCTGCATCACCTCAAAGGCGATCTCTTCATAGGATTTGCCCGCCAGCGCGGCGATCTGCGCCGGGGTCATCACCGGCACGACCTGCGGCACATACAGGCCTCCGTCGCGCGCCAGCCCGGTCATCATCGCTTCGCCAAAGCTCAAACTCGGGGCCGCACCCCTGGTCGAGATATACCGCATCTGCCGCCCCTGCCCCTATGCCGCTTGCCGCCTGATACGCCAGACCAGCGCCGCTGTCATCACCGCCCAGACCAGCGCCAGGGAAAACCAGGTGATCGCATAACCCCAATGGTCATTGGGTATAGAGGCTGTATCGACCGGCATCGCGTCAATCCCGTCACCGGTCGGCTCTCGCGCGACAATGATCACCGCTTCGGTATTCAGCTTTTTGGCCATGGCATCGGCATCGCGGGCGAACCATAGCCCGGTCTTGGCATCTGGCGGCGGCGTATAGTCGTTCGAATCGCGCGGCCACATCAGATTGCCGACGAAATCGGCTTGGATCTGGGTCAGCGGTTTGGTCTTGTCCTCATCCAGCAGGAACCCCCGGTCGATCAACAAACGCCGCCCGGTGTCGGTTTGCAGCACCGAGATGACCTGCACCCCGGCCCCCAGCAAGGGCTTGCCCGACAGCACATACAAAGTCTCACCCGTGAAATCGCCCGCAACCCGGACCGGCCGATAGCGGTCGGTCTCGGGGTCCAACAGCACTGGCACCGGCACTGCGGGCGTGGTGATGCCCGCCGTCATCGCGTCCAACTGCGCGCGCTTTTCATACATCCTTTGCACCTGCCAGATGCCAAGGCTGCACAGCACCAACACGCCCCCAAGGCCAAAGCCCAGCGCCGCGATCAGACGAAAATTCATACCCAACCCTTGAAATGATCAGCGCGGGCCAGTCGGCCCGCGCGAAATGATCGGTCAGCCGTGGCGGTTACGCGCCCCAGACGTAGACGGCGGCAAACAGGAACAGCCAGACCACATCGACGAAGTGCCAGTACCAGGCGGCGGCTTCAAACCCGACGTGCTGCTCGGGGGTGAAATGCCCCTTCAGAGCGCGGATCAGGCAGACCATCAGAAAGATCGACCCGATCAGCACATGGAACCCGTGGAACCCGGTCGCCATAAAGAAGGTCGCGCCATAGATATTGCCGGCAAAGCCAAAGGCCGCATGGCTGTATTCATAGATCTGGAAGAACGTGAACAAGGCCCCCAAAGCGACGGCCAGGATCAGACCGTTGACCAGATCTTTGCGGTTGTTTTCGTGCACCAGGGCGTGGTGCGCCCAGGTCGCCGCGCAGCCCGACAACAGCAGGATCAACGTGTTGATCAGCGGCAGGTGCCAGGGATCGAACACCTCAATCCCGGCTGGCGGCCAGACGCCGTCAATGGCCGGCGACAGCGGTCCCATCGGGTACAGCGCATGTTTGAAGAAGGTCCAGAACCACGCGGCAAAGAACATGACCTCGGACATGATGAACATGATGAAGCCATAGCGCAGCCCGATCCGCACCACCGGCGTATGGTCACCGGTCTGGCCTTCGTGGACCACCTCGGACCACCAGGCGAACATCACATACAACACGCCAACCAGACCGATCAGCCCCATCCAAGGGGCAGAGCCGTGCATCCAAAGGACCGCGCCGTAAAACATGATAAACGCGCTGACCGCCCCGAACAGGGGCCAGATCGACGGCGGAAGAATATGGTAGTCGTGGTTCTTGGCGTGGGCCATGGTCGGTTCCCTCGTTGTCTTTGCTTAGTTTATGGCAGGCATGGTCGTGGCTTCAAGGGCGGCTTGCGCCTCGGGCAACGGAATTTCGAAGAAGGTATAGGACAGGGTGATCTCGGCAATGTCGCGGGCTTCGGGATTGTCCATCATGGCGGGATCGACAAAGAACGACACCGGCATTTTGACCCGCTCACCGGGCTGCAAGACCTGTTCGGTAAAGCAGAAACATTCCACCTTGGTGAAATAACCGCCCGCCTGATCGGGTGCGACGTTGAACGCCGCCTGCCCCGCGATCACGCGGTCGGTCGGATTATACGCCTCGTAGAACGCGATGGCATTTTCCCCGATACGCAGGGTCATCTCGGTTTGCAGCGGCTTGAACTGCCATTCCAGACCGGGGTCTTTGGAGGCATCAAACCGGATCAGAATGCTGCGGTCCAGCATTTCGGTCGAGGCTTGCTCGGCCACGCCGGTCGTCCCGGCAAAGCCGGTGACCTGACAGAACCACGAATAAAACGGCACGGCGGCAAAGGACAGCGACACCATCAAGGCCGCCACCCCGCCCAGCATCAGCCCGGTTTTCCCTTGCGGCGTCATGATCCAACCTCAATCTGCGCAGCGGGCTTGCCGTCGTTCTGGTGCATCACGGCACCTTGCGTCACCTTGACCACGGTCAGCGCAAACACCAGCGCCACAAAGCCGACCAGAACCAGCCCAAGCCCCAGATTCCGCGAGAACCGTTTCTGGTGCATCTCATGGGGCGGACGAAACGTCATCTTACCAGCCTCCAAGCCCATAGGATTTCAGCGCCGCCTCGATCAGGAACGCGCCGAAATGCAGGAACAGATAAATCAAAGAGAAGCGGAAAAAGGCCTTTTCAACCTTGTACTTGTCCGCCTCGGCCACGACCTCGTCACGCGCCCAGATCTTCCAGGCCCCGCGCAGGAACGCGGCGTTCAGCAGCACGGCCACGGCCAGATAAACCGGCCCGCCGATTGAGGTGAACCCCGCCCCGATGGCAAAAGGCACCAACGCCACGGTGTACCACCAGATATGCGCGCGGGTGGATTTGCGGCCATGGGTGACGGTCAGCATCGGCACGCCGGCATCGGCATAATCCGACTTCATGAACAGCGCCAAGGCCCAGAAATGCGGCGGCGTCCACATGAAGATCAGCATGAACATCAACACCGCCTCAAGGCCCACCTGCCCGGTCGCCGCCGCCCAGCCGATCATCGGCGGAAAGGCCCCGGCTGCCCCGCCGATCACGATGTTCTGCGGCGTCAGACGCTTCAGCCAGATCGAATAGACCACGGCATAAAAGAAGATGGTAAAGGCCAGCAACCCGGCGGCCAAAAGGTTCGTGGCCAGCCCCAGCATCACGACCGAAAAGCCCGACAGCGCCAGACCCAATCCCAAAGCCTCACCACCGCTGATCCGGCCTGACGGCACGGGGCGGCTGGCGGTCCGGCGCATCTTGGCGTCGATATCGGCATCCCACCACATGTTCAGCGCACCCGACGCGCCGCCCCCCAAGGCGATGAACAAGATAGCCGTAAAGGCCACCACCGGATGCAGCCCGACAGGGGCGACCAGCAGTCCGACCATGGCGGTGAACACCACCAGCGACATCACGCGCGGCTTCAACAATTCGACGAAATCACCGAATTGAGGCTCATGCCCGGCCTCGATATGCGTGGTATCCGTCATTCAATCATCCGCCCGTCAGGGAAATGCGCCGGTCCCGGTTCGGGGCCAGCGCAGGGGTGTCGCAGACCTTTCGGTCCGGACTTAGTTCGACGCCAAGTTCAGCTCTCCGGCCTTTGCACCTTCCAGCCATTTGGCATAGGCCGCCTCGGACACGACCTTGACCGTGATCGGCATATAGGCGTGCATCTGGCCGCAAAGTTCGGAGCATTGCCCGAAATAGATGCCTTCCTTTTCCGCCTTGAACCACGTCTGGGCAATCCGGCCCGGCACGGCATCCTGCATCGACCCAAAGGCCGGGATCTTCCAAGAATGGATCACATCCGTTGCGGTCACCTGCATCAAGATCACCTTGCCGACCGGGATCACCACGGCGGTATCGGTGGCCAGCAGGAAATCTTCTTTGGCATAGCCCGCGTCGGCCAACTGCTTTTCAACATCCGGCGTCATCATGTTGGCACCACCCGTGGCGGGCGATCCGATCATGTAGCTGTCAAAGGCCACGTCCTGATCAATGTATTCATAGGACCAATACCACTGGTTGCCCGTGGCCTTGATCACCACATCAGCCTGAACCTTGGTGAAATCCTGCTGCTTGAACAGCTCCGGCAAAGAAAAGGAGCCGATGAAGATCAGGATCACAACCGGGATCAACGTCCAGGCAATCTCGATCGGGGTGTTATGGGTGAACTTGGCCGGGGTCGGGTTGGCTTTGGCGTTGAACCGGATGATGACGTAGATCAGCAAAGCGGTCACAAACAGCGTGATTGCGGTGATGATATACAGCAGCATGTGGTCAAGACCCTGCAAGCCCGCCGCCAGTTCGGTGACCGCCGGTTGAAACCCCACGCCCTTGGGCAGGGGATGACCGATCACTTCCAGCGATTGCGCATGGACCGCGCCCCCCAAAAGCGCGACCGTCAGGCCTGCACCAATCCCGCGAACTTTGCTTAGTAGCGCCATGTTTGTTTCCCGTGTTGAAGCGGCTTTCGCGCCGCAGTCCCGTACCCATTGCAAATCAGGTCAGAATCCGCGCAAGTGGCCGTTGTCTCTGGGCCCTCTGAAACCATATTAGGCGCGTGACGACAAGAGAAACTGTTGCGGCATAGGGTCGCCGTCTGACCTAAATCAAGGTCCAAGCACAGGACATCTAGCAATGACTGACACCCCCTTTCGCCCCTTTGACAGCCATGTGGACGAGGCAGCCGCCCTGTCCATCCTGCGCGCCGCCACCGCTGGCGCCGATGATGGCGAGTTGTTTCTGGAACGCCGCCGGTCTGAGGCGATCGTGCTGGACGACGGGCGCATCCGCAACGCCAGCTATGATGCTTCCGAAGGGTTTGGTCTGCGCGCCGTGCGCGGCGAGGTGGCGGGCTATGCCCATGCCACCGAAATCTCGGAATCCGCCATGCGCCGTGCCGCCGAGACAACCCGGCTGGCGGTGGGCGATGGCGGCGGCACCATGGCCGCCCCGCCGCGCGGCACCAATATCAAACTGTACAGCGATCAGGACCCGATGGCCGATGCGGCCTTCGCGGTGAAAATCGACCTGCTGAAAGAGATCGACGCCTTCGCGCGGGCGCTGGACCCGCGTGTGGTGCAGGTGTCCGCCTCGATCAACGCCGGGATCCAAGAGGTCGAGATCTTGCGGCCAGAGGGTCTGCGCTTTTCCGATGTGCGGCCCATGGCGCGGATGAATGTCAGCGTGATCGTCGAGGAAAACGGCCGCCGCGAACAGGGCGGCACCGGCGGCGGTGGCCGGTTTGGTCTGGCCCGCCTGATGGAGCGCGGCCATTGGCAGCCCTTGCTGCGTGAGGCGCTGCGGATCGCGCTGGTCAATCTGGGCGCGGTCCCGGCCCCGGCAGGGGTTATGGATGTGGTGTTGGGGCCGGGCTGGCCGGGGATCTTGCTACACGAGGCCATCGGTCACGGACTGGAAGGCGATTTCAACCGCAAGAAAACCAGCGCCTTCTCTGGACTTCTGGGCCATCGCATCGCCTCGCCGGGGGTGACCGTTCTGGACGATGGCACCATCCCCGACCGTCGCGGCTCGATCTCGGTGGATGATGAAGGCACCGCATCGGCAAAGAATGTGCTGATCGAGGACGGGATTCTGGTTGGCTACATGCAGGACCGCCAGAACGCGCGGCTGATGGGCGTGGCCCCGACCGGCAACGGACGGCGCGAAAGTTTCGCCCATATCCCGATGCCGCGCATGACCAACACCTATATGCTGGGCGGCACCGATGATCCGGCGGGCATCGTCGCCAGCCTGAAGGACGGCATCTATGCGGTCGGCTTTGGCGGCGGTCAGGTGGATATCACCAACGGTAAATTCGTGTTTTCCTGCACCGAGGCTTACCGCGTCCGCAATGGCGTGGTGGGCGAGGCCGTCAAAGTCGCGACCCTGATCGGGGACGGCGCGACCGCCCTGCGCCAGATCCGCGCCATCGGCAACGATCTGGCCCTTGATCCCGGCATCGGGAATTGCGGCAAGGCCGGGCAATGGGTGCCGGTCGGCGTCGGTCAGCCGACCTTGCTGATCGGCGGCCTGACCGTGGGCGGATCGAAAACCTGATGTGTGGGAGAGTCGGGCTGTCGCCCGACCTACGGGGTTGATCTGGCGTGCCTTGCGTAGGTCGGGCAACCGCCCGACTCTGCGCGCCATAAACCAACGGGCCGCCTGCCCTACCGCCCGAACTTGCCCTTCAAAGCATCGCCAAATGCGGTGCTTCCACCTTCTTTGGTCTCCCCCCTCGGGGCGGCCTGCATCGGTCCGCGCGCAGGTTTGTTCGGTGCCTGCCGTTCCTCGGCCTGATCGCGCGCCGAAGCGCCGCCATCGGTTTTCATCGTCAGCCCGATCCGTTTGCGCGCGGCGTCCACCTCGACCACCCGGACCTTGACCACATCGCCCGCCTTGACCAGCGCATGCGGATCCTTGACGAAGCGGTCGGACAATTGGCTGACATGCACCAACCCGTCCTGATGCACACCGATATCGACGAAAGCGCCAAAGGCCGCGACGTTTGTCACCGTGCCTTCCAGCACCATGCCCGGCTTCAAGTCCTTGATCTCGTTGATACCCTCGGCAAAGCTGGCGGTCTTGAAACTGGGGCGCGGATCACGTCCGGGCTTTTCCAGTTCCGCCAGAATGTCGCGCACCGTGGGCAGACCGAACCTGTCATCGACAAAACTGCGCGGGTCCAGTGCCTTAAGCGCGCTGGGATCGGCCATCAGACTGCGCAGATCGCGCCCGCAGGCCGCCACGATCCGGCGCGCCACATCATAAGCCTCGGGGTGGACAGAGGAGGCATCCAAAGGTTCCGCCCCGCCCGAGATGCGCAAAAACCCAGCCGCCTGTTCAAAAACCTTCGGTCCCAGCCGCGCCACTTTCAGCAGGGCGCGGCGGGTGGCAAAGGGACCATTGGCATCGCGGTGCGCCACGATCGCCTCGGCCAGACCCGGCCCCACGCCTGACACCCGCGCCAATAACGGCGCCGAGGCGGTGTTCAGATCGACGCCAACATGGTTCACCGCATCCTCGACCACCGCTTCAGACTGCGCCCCAGCCGGCCCTGATCGACGTCATGCTGATATTGGCCGACCCCAATCGCCTTTGGTTCAATCTTCACCAGTTCAGCAAGGGGATCCTGCAAACGCCGCGCGATGCTGACCGCACCCCGGATCGACACTTCCAGATCCGGAAACTCGCGCGCCGCAAGTTCCGAGGCGGAATAGACCGAAGCCCCGGCCTCGGACACGATCACCTTCACCGGCTTGTCCGACCCCGGCAGCAGCGCCAGAAGATCGGTCACCAGCTTTTCCGTCTCGCGGCTGGCGGTGCCATTGCCGATGGCGATCAGCTTGACCCCGTGTTTGACAATGGCCTGCGCAATTTCCGCCTGCGCCCCGCGCAGATCGTTTTTCGGCTGGAACGGATAAACCGTGTCGGTGCCCACCACCTTGCCGGTGGCATCAATGACCGCCACCTTGACGCCCGTGCGAATGCCCGGATCCAAACCCATCGTTGCGCGCCCCCCCGCCGGGGCCGCCAACAGCAGCGCCTTCAGATTGCGGGCA
>JANNBI010000142.1:0-2804 GCA_031385345.1 Paracoccaceae bacterium
CCGGCACCGATGGCAACGGGGTTGTGGCCTCGGATGATGCCGCCGCCGCCGCCGTGCCGCTGGCGGTCGGGGAACTGACGATCCAGAAAACCGCCAGTGTCACACAGGTCCGTGCAGGGCAGGTCGTGCCCTATACGATCACCCTGACCAACGCCTCGCCCACCGCCAGCGCCAGCGCTGATGTGGTCGATCTGCTGCCCGCGGGCTTTGTCTATCAGTCCGGCACAGCAGCCATCGGCGGACTGGCGACCGAGCCTGTCGTCTCTGGCCGCCGCCTGCTGTTCAGCGGCGTCACAGTCGGGCCAGCGGCTTCGGTCACGATCACCCTTTCGGCCTTTGTCGGACAATCCTCGCAACCGGGGGCAAATACCAACCGCGCGCAGGCCCTGGACACGATCACCGGCCTGCCATTGTCCCCGGACGCCTTCGCCACCGTCACGCTAGAAGGTGAGCCGGTGTTTGACTGCGGCACCGTCATTGGCCGGGTCTTCGATGATGCCAATCAGGACGGCTATATGAACTGGCCGCAGGGCAGCCGGGCCTTGGCGCAGGGTGACACCTTTGGCAGCGATGGCAAATCCGGTCTGGCCCCCATCGCCAACCCCGGCGACCGTGCCGAGGCGGGCCTGCCCGGCGTCCGTCTGGTGACGGTGCGTGGAACCATCATCACCACGGATCAGCATGGCCGCTTCCATGTGCCCTGTGCCGATCTGCCCCGCGACATCGGGTCGAACTTCCTGCTGAAACTGGACGAGCGGACGCTGCCCAGCGGCTACCGCATGACCACCGAAAACCCCCGTGTCATACGTCTGACCGCGGGCAAGATGACCGAGATGAACTTTGGCGCCTCGATCACCCGCTTGGTCCGGCTGGTTCTGTCAGGGGCGGCGTTCCTGACCGGCAAGGATGCGGCCAAACCGCGCCCGGAACTGGTCGAAGGGCTGCGCCAGCTGGTCGGCCAGATCGCGGACAGCCCGTCGATGCTGCGCCTGACCTATGTCCTTGGTTCTGACAGTGAACGTCTGGCCAAACAGCGGATGCGCGCGGTCGAGGCGACCCTGCGCGATCTGTGGCCGGGCAAGGGGCGCTACAAGATGAATGTCGAAACGATGGTGCAGCGTGGCGACAGCCGCGCCGGGAATGAGTGAAGGTCAAGGATCATGAACATCAAAGGATCACAGCTTGACCCAATCCTTGCCTCGCACCGTCTGGTTGGTCTGCTGGCAACAACGGCGGTGGCGGCCTTTCTGCCCCTGTCAGCCCCGGCACAAAGCATCGACGCCTGCGCCCTGATCAATGGCGTTTTGCCCGCCGGTTGCGAACAGTCCAACGCCGGAACCGTGGTTCATATGCCGGCAGGGTCCAACACCGAAACCACCGCCGCGGTAAGTGACCTTGGCCCCTACGGCTTTGCCATCACAATCGAGGCGGCCCCGCCAAACGCTGCCTTGTCAACGACACCCGAAACCCCGACCGATATGCGTCAGGTTGATCGCTATCTTGAATCAGCGGGCGTGCAGGTCACTTATGACGGGCTGGGGGCCAAGCCGGTGCTGGCCATCGCCACGACCGATCTGCGCAGCACCTATGTCGCGGGCGCGCCGGTCACCTTCCGAGCTTCCTCTAACTATCCGGCATGGATCACCCGGGCCGAGGTTCGGGTGGCCGATGCTTCGGACCCCAAAACCCTGATCGCGGTCCTGCCGATTGACGCCAATGGCTCCGTCAGTTGGACGATGCCTGCGCAGGGGGCTGCCAAAATGATCTTCGCCCTGCGCGTCTATGATTCTGCGGGCCATTTCGATGAAACCCGCGTTCTTCCCCTGAACCGCACCGCGGAAACCTTCGCCACCACCGCCAAGGACGGCGCGATCATCGCCGCGGGCGAGGGTGAAGATATGACCGCCCGCCGGGTCATCCCGGTGCGCGGCGGGGCGGTCACCGTCACCGGCAACACCCTGTCCGGTGGATCGACGGTTTCGGTGATGGGCGAACAGGCGATTGCCGATGCCAGCGGCACCTTCGTTCTGCAACGCATCCTGCCGCCCGGCGCCCATGACATCCGCATCGGCATGGGGCAGGGCAGCGTCACCCGCCATGTCGAGATTCCGCAGACCGAATGGTTCTATGTCGGGCTGGCCGATCTGACCGTGGGCAAGGAAATTGGCGGCGACAGTTATACGCTGGGCCGTCTGGCGGGCTATGCCAAGGGTCATACGGCGGGCGGCTATACCGTCACTGGCTCCATCGACACCCGAGAAGGTGACCTGAAGGATCTGTTCCGCGACCTGGACGAAAAGAACCCCGACGCCATCCTGCGCCAGTTCGACCCCGACGCGGTCTATCCGACCTTTGGCGACGATTCTACCGCCTTTGAAGATGCCCCGACCTCGGGCAAACTGTACCTGCGCATCGAAAAGGACCAATCCTCGGCCACCTGGGGCGATTTCAAGGCGACCGACGGCGCCTCCCGCCTGATCCGCAGCGACCGCACGCTTTACGGCGCGCAGGTGCTGCATGACTCTCTTGCCCAAACGACCGAGGGCGAACCCCGCCTGTCCTTCTCCGCCTATGCGGCTCAACCCGACCGTCTGGTGCAGCGCGACATCCTGCGCGGCACAGGCGGTTCGGCCTATGTCCTGAAACGGCAGGATATCCTGTCGGGCACCGAAACCCTGCTGGTCCAATGGCGTGACCCCGTGTCGGGCCATGTCGTCTACAGCGAACCCCTGTCCGCAGGCGATGACTATGACATCGACTATTTTCAGGGCGTGGTGATCTTGACGCAACACTTGGGGTCTACA